>CAZTDK010000575.1:0-4658 GCA_964611965.1 uncultured Binatia bacterium (SeqCode)
TCCCGCCATCCCCAAAAAGCGTGGCCATACGAAGCAGATTGGGCTAGTGTGCCGATCCATGCGAGGGCCAGGAAAGGACGAGACATGTATCTCAGGCGAATGATTGCAATCCTTGCGGTGGTAGCCGTGCTTGCGGTTGGCACCTTGACGCCCTCGTCGGCGCGTGCCGATAGTACCACGGACGATTTCATCTATGCGGGCATCGCCCTTGGCGCCTATGTGGGAATCGTCATTCTGTTCACCTCGGTCATCTACGGCTCGCCGAGCGATCTGATGCTCACGCCGGCAGACGTCGACGTGCGGCGTGACGTGCCGCAGCCGGAGGTGCGTGTCGGCCAGCACTGCCGGCAAACGTCCACCTCGTATACGCTGCTCTGCTGGTAGCCACGCTGATGCGTTGGGCATCGACGGCCTCGCTCGCGCCGCACCTTGAAGGCGCCGTCGCGGAGGCCAGCGCCGTGCTGCGCGGCCAACTCGCCGATGCGAGACCCGACCTCATCGTGGCGTTTGCGTCGGAGCATTACGCCGACGAGTTTGACCGCATACCGGATCTCATCCAGGCGCACCTACCGGCCGGTCTGCTCATCGGCTGCTCGGCGGGCGGCGTCATCGGTGGCGGCAGGGAAATCGAGCAGCGTCCAGGCTTCTCGCTTACCGCGGCGGTGCTGCCGGGAGTCGAGCTGGTACCGTTCCACCTCGACGGCACCGACCTGCCCACCGGCAGTAGTGCGCCCGGCCTGACAGAGCGGCTCGGAGTGCCGGCGACGACGCAGCCGCACTTCGTGTTGCTTGCCGACCCGTTCAGCTTTGATCCAGAGCCATTGCTGCACGCGATCGATCGGAGCTATCCGCACAGCCACAAGATCGGTGGACTCGCCAGCGGCGGGCAGCACCCGGGCGCCAACGCACTCTTCCTCGGGCCGCAGGTGCACCGCTCCGGGCTGGTCGGCGTGGCGTTGAGCGGCAACGTCGACGTAGACACCATCGTCGCGCAAGGGTGCCGGCCAGTCGGCCAGCCGATGTTCGTCACCAAGCATCACGACAACATCATCTGGGAGCTCGACGGCCGCGGCGCCATCGACGTGCTCCAGGAGCTTTTCGAAGAGCTCAGCCCTGCCGATCAGGAGCTGGCACGCGGCTCGTTGTTCCTCGGCATTGCCATGACGGGTGACCGGCAGGAGTATCGGCAAGGGGACTTTCTGATTCGCAACCTGGTCGGCATCGATGCAACCCGTGGAGCGATTGCGCTCGGCGCGGTGCTGCATGAGAACGAGATCGTGCAGTTTCACCTGCGCGACGCGCACACCTCGGCGCAGGACCTGGAGCAGCTGCTGAACCGCTATGCGGCCGATCGCCACGAGGTCCGTCCCGCCGGCGGATTGTTGTTTTCGTGTCTGGGACGCGGCGCGTATCTCTATGGCCGCCCCGATCACGACACCGACGCCGTGCGGCGGCTTCTGGGCGACGTGCCGCTCGGCGGCTTTTTTTGCAACGGCGAGATCGGCCCGGTGCATGGGACCACCTTCTTACACGGCTACACCAGCGCCTTCGGCTTGTTCAGGAGTCGTGGGACATGATCGTCCTCGCACGCAACCGCTGAGCTGAGACATGTCGGGCACACTGCGACGGGTTGCCGTTCTGCCACGCTGAAGGTTGGATAATGTCCCAGCCGCACGCGCAACCGATCGTCGTGTTCACCGACGGCGCCGCGAAAGGCAACCCCGGCCCGGGCGGTTGGGGTGTGATCATCGTCACGCCCGACGGTCACGTGACCGAGCTCGGCGGCGGCGCGACCCACACCACCAACAATCAAATGGAGCTGAGCGGCCCGATCGCGGCACTGCGGCATGTGCAGGGCACCAGCGGCGCCGTGGCCATCCACACCGACTCGACGTACGTCATCAAAGGCATCCGCGAGTGGATCTGGGCCTGGCGGCGGCGCGGCTGGAAAACAGCGGACGGTGGCGATGTGCTGAACCGCGAGCTCTGGGAAAACCTCGCAAGTCTAGTTGCCGCGCGCGGCAAGGGCGAAATCGAGTGGCACTACGTCCGCGGCCACAGCGGCATCCCCGGTAACGAGCGCGTCGATGAAATCGCCAACGCCTTCGCACTCAAGCGGCACGAGCCACTTTACGACGGCCCACTGCTCCGCTACCCGATCGCGGTTCTCGATCTCCCCGACGACACCAGCGTGCCACAACGAACTGCCGGCACGTCATCACGCACGGGAAAGGTGGCGGCGTACTCGTACCTCAGCGTCGTCGACGGCAAGCCGATGCGTCACGCGACGTGGGCGGAATGCGAGCGCCGCGTCAAAGGACGCTCGGGCGCCAAGTTCAAGAAGGCGATGAGCGCAGCGGATGAGGCGGGAATTCTGCGCGGCTGGGGGGTTGGTATCGAGGATGTGTGAGGTAGTCGCGTGCGTCGGAACCCAACCTCGAACCTGGCGCAACCGAAAATCACGAAAGCACGACATATCGAAAACACGAAATTGAAGATGGCTCTTTTTCTTCTTTCGTGCTTTCGCTCTTTCGTGTTTTCGTGATTCTCCTATTACAGAAACGCGAACGCTGCCCTGAAACGCCCGCGCCCGCCGCTTTCGAGGACCTCGCCGTGGGTGACGGTCACGCGATCGAAGTCCCACTGCAGGATTTTCTCGACGGATGCGCGCGCGGCGCGCCGGTCGCGCATCAGGAAACGGACGACGCGGTGCGGGCCAAAGCGGCCCGCGGCGCCGACGAGCCAATAGAACAGTCGCGCACCGCTGGTCTTGTCTGCCGCGACGTTGAACGCCAGGTCCGTCAGAATCAACGTGCGCGTCGCCGGATGGAAAAAGACAACCTCGTTGATGAACGGCGCGCCGCGAAAGATGTGCTGCTCGACCTGGCCACGCCACGCTTCCGGCGGATCGTCGGTCAGCACGACATCGAACCGAATATCCTTGCGCTTCTCCGCAAGTCCCGGAGCGGCGTAGAGGCGCGCCTCCGGATAGGCGGCCACGTAGTCGGGCACGAAGAAGTGGTGCACCTTGCTCGGCGCAATCACGCAGCGCACCGGCCCGAGCGCATCGAGGGCGCGCCGCGTCTCCGCATCGAGCCGCACGGGCGAGTGCACGAACAGGCCGCCGTCCTGCAGCCGAATGACGGTCATACGCGTGCCGACATCGCCGGCCGCAAGCTTCAATGGCCGCTCCGCCACCCACAAGTCGGGCGCCAGCGGGCGCAGGGCGGGGGTATTCATACGCTCACGTGGCCTGTCGTTGTGGCTGTGCATGCGCCGCTTGCCTTCTACCGACACCAGCGCGGCACCGCAACGGCCAACGCGCCGCATTGACTCCCGACCGCAATCCACGGCAGCATCGCACCACCCCCGATGACGCCCACCGCCGAATCCGCTCCAGCACCACTCACGGCCGAGCATCTGCGACTCGCGGAAGATCAAGGCCGCGAGAAGAACTGGAAACGCTGGGGACCGTATCTCAGCGAGCGGCAGTGGGGCACGGTCCGCGAGGACTACAGCGCCGAGGGGTCGGCCTGGGAGTACTTGCCGCATGACCACGCTCGGTCGCGTGCCTACCGCTGGGGTGAAGACGGCCTGGCCGGTATCTGCGACCGCCACCAGGTCATCTGCTTCGCGCTCGCCTTGTGGAATGGGCGCGACCCAATCCTCAAAGAGCGCCTCTTCGGTCTCACCGGGAACGAAGGCAACCATGGCGAAGACGTGAAGGAGTACTATTTCTATCTCGACTCGACGCCGACGCACTCGTACATGCGCTATCTCTACAAGTATCCGCAAGCGGAATTTCCCTACACGCGCCTGGTCGATGAGAACCGCCGCCGCGGGCGCTCGGCACCCGAGTTCGAGCTCCTCGACTGCGGCGTGTTCGACAACGACCGCTACTTCGACGTGTTCGTCGAATACGCCAAGGCAACGCCCGAAGATCTGCTGATCCAGATCGAGATCATCAATCGCGGACCGGACGCGGCCGTCATCGACGTCCTGCCGACGATCTGGTTTCGCAACACCTGGGCGTGGGGGTTTGGCGAACGGCCGCCGCGTTTGCGCCAAGGCGCGCCACTGGCCGATGCCAGCGTCGTGGAGCTCGACGACCCGTACTACGAGCGGCGCTGGTTGTATTGTGGCGCGGCGCCGCCGCTTTTGTTCACGGACAACGAGAGCAACGGCAAACGGCTCTTCGGCATCGAGAACCAGTCGGCCTATGTGAAGGACGGCATCAACGACTACATCGTGCACGGCACGCAGGCTGCCGTGAATCCGGCACGCACCGGCACGAAGGCGTCCGCGCACTACCACCTGACGCTGGCACCGGGCGCCGGCGTGAAGCTGCAGTTGCGCTTCACCGACACCGCGCGCGCCGCGCCACGCGCGTTCACGGCGGACTTCGACGCGACCCTGGCACAACGCCGGCAGGACGCCGATGCGTTCTACGCAACCGTCATTCCGCAGGAGCGCTCCGCGGACGGCCGCGGCGTCATGCGGCAGGCACTCGCCGGGTTGCTGTGGAGCAAGCAGTTCTATCACTACGACGTGCGCCGCTGGCTCCGCGGCGATCCCGCCTTCGCGCCACCGCCCCCCGAGCGCCTGCAGGGCCGCAACCGCGAGTGGCGACACCTCTACAACGCCGACGTGATCTCCGT
>CAZTDK010000576.1:0-4657 GCA_964611965.1 uncultured Binatia bacterium (SeqCode)
CACGGTGGCGGGTGTGACCCTGAGCTTCGTCGATGCGATGCCGGTGTGGTCGACGGCCCTTGGCCTGGCGGTGTACGGGACCGCCGTGGTTTTCTGGCTCTGGGGGCGCGTCTTGATCTCCCCGTTGCATATGCGGCGCTTGCCCGACGAACCACCGCTGCAGTTGCGGCGCGACGGTGCGTTCGGCGTCGTCCGCCATCCGTTGTACTTCAGCTATGTGCTGGCGTGCGCCGCGCCGGTGATCATTGCCCGCAGCAGCGTTCTGCTCGTGACGTTCGGCGTGTGTGCGCTGGTGCTCGCCGTGCGGGCGGTTCTGGAGGAACGACGCCTGCACGCACAGCTCGGGGCGCAGTATGAGGAGTATTGTCGCAGCGTGAAGCGGCTGGTGCCGTTCGTGTGGTGAGGGGCCTGCGGCCGGCGTCTCCAATTCACTGTCCGCTCCCCCCTTCGGGGAGCCTCAGGACTGGATTGGTCGCTGCGGGCTTCCGAGTCCGACCGGCGTTAGGGCTCAGCCGCCCACTGGGACCGTGGAAGGCTGCTTCAGCGTGCGCTGCCGCTTTCGCCCGGATCGTACTCGACGCGGATCACCTCGGGTTCGCCGCCGCCGAACACGTTGCCATCGGCGAAGACCACGCGGCCCATGCCGCGGTAGTAGTACGACGTTCGGTGCGCGTCATTGCCGAAGTACAGGGGGATGAAGGCTTTCCCGGTGATATGGCCGCTCTCGGCGGAGGGAGAGCCGATGAGCGCCTTCACCTGTTGCTTCGACATGCCGGGATGAATCGTGGCGAGTGGGCTGTTGTTTGGTGGTTGGACACCTTCCAGCGCTCCTCCGGTGCTCGTTGCCGCACAGCCCCCCAGCGTCAGTATCATGATGCTCACCAGAACCCATCCGCTCATTCGCCGCATCGTCTTCCTCCTCATTCATGCCGGGCACACTGTAGGTGATCCAGCGAGGCCCGCCTAGTAGTGGAGAGTCCCAAGTTCGTACAGCCTGGTGATCTTCTTTGATGGCGACGACAAGGTGGAAGACTTCGCCTTCCGCAAGGACACCGACCTGTTGCCGCGATATGGGTTCTGGTCGCGGTGAGGTCGCGACGGCTGATGCCTCTTCTGATCAAGCGGATTGTGCTTCGCCTGCGCGTCGCGCTGGTTGTCGGTGCGTGGTGCGCGTTGGCGTGTGCGACCGTGGGTTGCACCATCGCGCGATATTACAGTGGGGCACCGCTGCGTGCCGAGCCGACGAGCCTGGTCGCCGGGCAATCCACCAAGCATGACGTCCTGCAGCTCTTCGGGCCGCCGACACAAATCATGCATCAGACGGATGGCGAGGCGTTCGTGTACACCTACGAGCAGTACAACTACTCGTCCTTCCATCTGCAGGATCCCATCACCGGGATCAACTGGTTTACCTATTCGCGGGAGCTCGGGAACCGTGATCGCCTGCTCGTGCTGTTCGATTTCACCGGAGTGGTGCGTAGCGTGGCGATTGATCACCAGGTCGCACAGATGCCCGTGCTGTGAATCCGTTGACGCGACCTGCCGTCATGCGAGCGCGGCGTCGACTGCGCTGACCAGGGAACCATTGGCAATCAACCGGCACACGGTTTCCACGTCATCGTGCAACGGCCGGTCCTCCACGAGCGGCGTCGTCTGCGCGCGGATCAAGGTGTGTGCGGCGCGTGACCCGATGCCTGCGTGTGCGGCGCCGCGCAGATCGAGTGCCTGCGCCGCGCAGAGCATCTCGATGGCCACCATGCGTTCAGCGTTGTCGACGACTTGCCGGGCGTGCCGTGCCGCTACCATGCCCATGCTGACGACATCTTGATTGTTGGCATTCGTGGGCACTGAACGCACACTGGTGGGAGCCGCGAGGACGGCGTTGTCGGCGGCCATGGCACTGGCACAGTACTGGAGTCCCATGAACCCGCTGCGCTGCCCGGCCCCGTTGCTAATCAAGAACGCCGGCAGACCGCGGTTGAGGCTTGCGTCGAGCAAGCGGGCAAGACGTCGTTCGGCTACGATCCCGAGCTCCACCATCGCCAGCTTCACCTGATCGAGCGCCATGGCTACCGGTTGACCATGGAAGTTGCCGCCATGGACGACGCGTTGCTCCACGGCGAGGAACAACGGGTTGTCGATGGCGCTGTTGATTTCCGTCTCAATCGTGGTTTGCGCGCCGTGCAATATCTCGATCACCGGGCCGAGAACCTGGGGGATACAGCGCAGCGTGTACGCGTCCTGGCTGTCCGCGGACTGGTCATCGACGCGCACCAGGCGACTGCCGGCTAGCATGGCGCTGAGCCGTGTGGCGACGTTGCGCTGCCCGGCGTGTGGCCGCACCGCTTGCAGACTTGGATGCAGGGCATCGAGATTGCCGTGCAAGGCGTCGAAGATCATCGCGGCAGCGACCTGTGCGGCCGCCGCGATGTCGTGTGCGCGCGCCAGCAGTACCGCCGCCGCACCCGTGTGAAACGATGTGCCGTTCATCAGCGCGAGTCCTTCGCGGAAACGCGGGACGAGGGGCGTAATGCCGGCGGCGCGCAACGCATCACGCGCGGCGGTCGACGTGCCGCCGACGTCGACCATTCCTTCCCCGATGACGGCGAGGGCCAACTGCGCCAGCTCGACCAGGTCGCCGCTGGCGCCGACGCCGCCGACTTCCCGCACGATCGGATGAAGGCCATTGTTCAGCAGACCAACGAGCACGTCGACGGTTGCCGGGTCGACGCCGGAGTAGCCGTAGGTGAACACCTGGGCGCGGACGGCAATGGCGGCGCGCACCAAATCGGTTGGGTGCGGCGCCCCCAGGGTCACGGCGTGGCTGCGCACGAGGTTGCGCTGAAATTCCTGGCGCTGTTCCGGTGGGATGCGATGCGCGGCCAATGGTCCGCAGCCGGTGGTCAGGCCGTAGACCGGGATTGCGCGCTCCGCGAGCTGTTGCACGAAGGCGTAGGAGCGCTCGAGCCGCTGCCGGACAGTGGCTTCGAGGGCAACCGTAGCGTGCTGACGGGCCACGGCATCGATGTCGTGAACGGTGAGCGAGGTGCCGAGTACAACCCTGCGTGCGCGGTTCATGGGGGCATTGCCTGCGGAACGCGATGCAGCGGCACTTAGCCACGTGGCGTCGGCCCGTCAAGCGACACGAATCGGGGCCCGCATGCCTCGGCGCCCTGGCGATTCTCGGTTGCGGCGCGCCGCTTGCGCCGACGTTGCGTCGCCGACTGGTTTGGCAGACGGAGCCAGCGTGCGCGAGCTATGTGCATTTGACTGTTCACCGCCTAGTGTGTAGCGTTAGCGGCTCAAATTTTCTGTTTCATGCGTGTGCGAGGAGAGATGAGGATGAAGCGTTTCGCCATCGTACTTGGAATTGTCGCTGTTGCTGGATGCAAGGCGGCACTCCCGCCGCAAGTGCTGCAGAGCTACCAGAACCGCACGCTGTATACCTGCTGCAACATCCACCATGAGACCGAAGACATCAACGATGCCAACTCCTGGGTCGGGACGATGATTCCCCTGGGCTCTCCGGCGCAGGTCCAGTCGGCGGCGCGCAATACCGTCACCCTCGTCGCCGGGGGGACGACGTTGAGGCTGCAGCACCGCTACGGTGCTGGAGAGGAATCCTTCCAGCAGTACCTCGACAAATTGCTGGTGCCGGATGATCCGAAGCTCAAGCTCGCAAGATTTCCGCGCTCCGTGCAAGATGCCATCAAGGATGGACGCGTGGAGAAGGGCATGACGCGTGAGCAGGTCGTCCTGTCCCTTGGTTATCCGCCGACGCACCGTACGCCGACGTTGAGCGCGCCAACCTGGACGTACTGGTACAATACCTGGGTGACGTACCAAGTGGTGTTCGACGATGCCGGGGTGGTTTCGAACGTGATCGGACAGCCCGCGCCGACGCGTAACGAGCCGATCAAACCCGACGCGCCCCCGCCGGCCGCAGCAGCACCAAAGAAGAAGCATCACAAATGACTGGCTAGGCGGCGCGGTGTCGCTGGCTGTCGTGAACGCCGTCCCGGGGCGAGCTGCGCGCTGAACACGTGCGGTTCGCCACTACCGAGATTCGTGATTGCCCGTCTCGGTCCCTCGTGTTTAGCTGATCTCTCGTGTTTAGCCGATCTTGATGATGAGTCAGGCGTCTCAGTTTGCGCGGTTGCGACAAAACCTGCGCTATGACGGTCTGTTGTGGCGCCAGTTCGCCTACCTGGGCTGTGTGTATGGTCCGGAATGGTGGAAGCGCTACTCACCGCCGGCAATTGCGGCGATCATCTTTATGCTGGTTGGGCCGCGCCGCCGCGGGGCTACCGCCAACATGCAGCGCATCTTGGGCCATGCGAGCCGATCGCGCGCGCAGCGTGCGGCGCTGCGTATGTTTGGCGAATTTGCGCATTGCTTCACGGAAACAATGGAGCACTACGGACCGCGGGCGCGGCCGATCCGTATCGACATTCCAGCGGGTGACGAGTTGGCCAAGGCGCTCGGCCGGGGGCTGGGGGCCGTAGTTGTGACGGGTCACTTTGGCAACTGGGACGTGGCTGCCAAGGAGTTGCGCTCGTACGGCCGCCCGATCAATGTGGTGGTGGCCCGCGAGGTCAACGCCACCGCCAGCGCGTATGTGCGGCGCGCCCGTGAGGCCGCCGGTGTGCAGGTGATC
>CAZTDK010000577.1:0-4656 GCA_964611965.1 uncultured Binatia bacterium (SeqCode)
CTCGACGAACGGTCCAAACGATTGTGTCTCCGACTGTGCCTCCAGGAGCTTACCGGTTTCCGGCACATACACGGCGGCACCATAACCAAAGTTGCGGACCGCTGTGAGCTCTCCGCTCGCATCGACACTCACGGTGTATTTTCCCATCGCCAAATTCGTGGTCTGCAGGCTGCCATCGGCATTTTGGGTGAGGAACAACAAGCTGCGCTCGCCGGTCCAGAACTCGGGTGCACCGAAGACCCACTCGGCTCGCCCAGCCGCGCTTCCTCCCGGCTCTTGTAGGATGATCGGACCCGCGTCAAGGTCTCCTTTGAGAACGAGATCCGGCTCGATATGCACATAGGTATAGAGCGGACCACCAGCCTCCGATGCGGCGGACTCGATCGTCGAGACTGTCCCAACGACGACAGCATCCGACGCTTCAATCAACTGCGCCTGGTCCATGAGCACGAAGGTTGTGCCGCTGGCTGCCGCCGGCAGTAACCAAATGGTAAGAGTCAGAAGAGTGCGACTTCCGATGCACGTTCTGGCCATTCGTTCGCTGCCCGCTCGATTCATCGAGCTCTGATAGAGCAGATCGTGTACCACCGGAAACTTTTCCCTATCCATGGCACAAAAGCACTCCGCACGGCACCTGTTTGCCGCCGGGCGACCATTTCCGGACGGCCGTCCGGGATCACACCCAACGGCCTGACGCGCGATCGATTCCGACGGTCCCGGACCTGTGTCCCTTTGCCGCGCAGCCCGAGTTCAACAATGCAACGCAGACCACTGCGCGGCCACCTTCGCTGGACAAAATGATGTATGAGACCTCCACACACCACCGGCACAACTGGCGGCACTGGTGATCAGATGCTGTCCGTGATAACCACTGCCGAGCATTGACGATGAAAGGAGCAGGACATGCCCGTTGAGCGTAGCAACCTGCGGCTCAGTGATCTAAAGACCCGAACTCATACTGCGACACGACTGATGAACGTGAAGCTACCGATCGATGTCGCCGCCGCGGTCGATCGGCTGTCCAAACAACTCAACGCATCCAAAACCCAGGTGGTCATTGCCCTACTTAATGAAGCGCTGGCGGGCACCCAGAAGAAGCGGAAACGCTGATCTAGCGGCGGCTGAGGCCCCCCCGCCCCAGGCTTGCAGCAGAAATGGCGCCTGGAAGGGCGTGTAAGCCTCCGTCGGAGGCAGCATATCGCGCACACACCGGCTCCCCCCCCAAGAGCGCGTAGCGCTTTCAGGCCCCTCTCTCTTTTCGTAGCCGGCCGGATTTCGAACTCCGTAGCGCTCCAACGAGTCACAAGGGTACAGAAAGCGCTGATCACAGGTGCGCCGTGTGCGGAACCAACCCTCGACGAGACCTTCCGAGCAGCGTAGCGATCGTTCAGAAGGTTGACGGCAGCACGATCACATCGGATTGCAGGCTCCCGCCGATGAAGTGCAGGTTGAGCGCCGCCCCCGTCTGGCGGCCATCTCGGAACTCCTCGGCGATGCCAAGGACACCATGACCATGGGTCGAATCAGCATCGACAACCGCGCGAATGCGTGTCTGCCCCACCAGCGTTCCTTGCAGAGCAAAGTCGAAGATCGTATGGCTGATGTCGGAAAGGCTGATGTCCGCAAAACACGTCACCGACAGACTCGCGGAGGACCGCAATTCGAACTCGTTGACCACACTGAACTGGACCGTGGCGGTCCCCGGAACGGAGTGCTCAAGGTCCATACTGCACGGTACAAAGGTCAGCGTCGACTGGATCGAGCTACCCAGAACCGGATCCGGCGCACCATCGAAGAAGTGATTGAGCAACAGGACACGAGGGCACGTGCTGTACTCGACGTCATTCAGCAGCAGGATGTTATCACCGTTGTTACCCGGCAGCCCAGGGATGGTAGTCGCTTGATATTTCCGCGTAGCATGCGTGGTGCGATCGATCAGCGTTGCTTCGCCGGTCAGCACGTTACGGGATATCGGCGCCTCGCTTTCGTCCACCACGACGCAGCGCAACTCACCAGCGAATCCAACGCCGACCGGCGGGATGGGACCTGGATATAGGTTCGCAGGCCGATCCGGCGGCTGCACGGGTAGTCCTTCGCTTGCGACCCAGACGGCAGGCTGCTCAAGTGTGAGCGTCAGTTGAAAATCGGTCACTGACCACAACGGCTGACCATCTTCGCCAGCGGCACCGTTGATATAGAAGCAGCGCGCCTGTACCTGCGCACCCGCCGCGTTGCTGATCTGAATGATCGTGTCTTGCGTCTGGTCGCTGGCAACCTTTGGAAAAACAAGGATCGCGCCAGGTTGGTCAGAGCTAACTTCGGCGTTCACGCCGGAGACGGCGATGGCGACGGCGAGACTGATCAACACTGAGAGACGTGTCACGAACGCTATCAAAGCCAATTCTGCGCTGCGAAACTAGCGGGCGAAAAAAAAGGGCAGGAGCCGAAGCTCCTGCCCTTGTAACCTTTGCCGCTAAGGGACTGCGTCTGGATGAAGCGTGATCTGGTCCGCTTGATCGCGCGTGCCAGCAAAGTGGATGTTGTTGGCCGCCGTAAACCGACCACCTGGTCCGCTGGCAGCCGACCAAAACTCTTCGGTAAGGCCAACTACTGTGTTCGCCGTGTCGGTGCCCGCAACTGAGCGAATACGCGTCTGGCCAGTGAGGGTGCCTTCCACAGCAAAATTGAAGATCGATTGTGGATTGCCGAACGGGCCGACCCGTGTATCGAGGTCAGAGAGCTGCAGCTCGCGCCAGCAGGAGAAGCTTGTCGACGTTGAGAAGCGCTGTTCGAACTCGTTGAAGACCAAGAACTGCAACGTGATCGGATTGAGAGTATTGATGTCGCTGCTCGCGAGGTTCTCTGTGACCGGAACGACGGTGAGGTCCGTGGTCACGTCGCCAGTTACGGCGCCTCTATGGGTGGTAACCGGCGCGTCGTCGAAGAAGTGATCTACAAGGAGCAGGTTCGGGCCCCCATTGTATTCCGCATCGGGACCACCCACGGTGAGGGTTTCTGGATCAGCGTCTTGACCATTTAGCGTCGATTCAAAGGCAATGGCATTGTACTTCCGCGCGTCCAAAATACCGCCGGGACCCTGCGAGACGATGGTGACCTCGGCCTTCAGGTCGCCGGCGAAGTTGTTGACCGGGTTCAATCCGCTGATCGGTTCGAACGTCGTCGGATCAACTTCGACGCATTTCAGCTCGCCGAAGAACGGATCTTCCTGCACGTTCGGGATCGAGGACAGCGAACCATCGAGTCCCTTGTTCGATTGGTTGTCGTGGCAGAAGGTGTTCAGGCCGTCACAGGGGAACGGATTGAGGCCCTCGCTTGCCTTCCAAGCAATCGGCTGCCGCTTGGTTAGCGTCATCCGGAAGTCATTTGCCGAACAGGTGTCCGCGAGGCACACGCCGCCAGTGGCGCTGCACGCCGGAGCATCCGGGGACGCCTCGTTCTGGGCGGTGCAAGCTTGCCTGCTGTTGTTACTGCAGTGCGAGGTCGCGTCAACCATGAAGCAGCGGACCGCTATCAGCGAATTCGAGGTGTTCGTGAGCTGGATTTCCGTATCGGTCCTCGGGCCGAAGAGCCCTGAGGTATCGACGACGATCTTCGGAAAAATCAGCACTGCCCCAGGTCTGTCTGACGCGACGTCGGCTCGTGCGACTCGCGTAGCGAAGACAGCCATTACCACGCCGGCCGCTGCGAAGATTAGTACCCGCCGCGTCTTCCCCATCATCGTGCTCATCACGTCTTCTCCTTTCCTCACCGCCAGCAGATGGCTGCCTACTGCGCGCTGTCACTCGGGATGATGATGCGATCGCAGGTCGACGGGTCCGAGCTGCACCCGGCGATCGGGTGGCCATCGTCATCCGTGGCTGAGTCGAATCGATTCCCTTCGATGTTCAAATTGAACGCAGCGGCCGCTCCAACGCCAGGCCCTTCACCGCCTTTGTGAAACTCTTCAGCGATGCCAATCACACCGCCGCCACCTGGATTGGGATGGACGCGCGTGTACGCACCGATCGTTCCTAGCACGTTATACGTCGCTTGGTTGGTGGTCAGCGTGCTGAGTGGGGCATCGAGCCAGCAATTCACCGTGGTGCTGGAGCTGAACGGCTGCTCGAATTCGTTGAAAGTCAGGAACTGGACAGTCACCCGACCCGGGGTTTGCGTCTCGAAGTCTTCCTTGCAGGGCACCAGCGTCAGCGAGGTATTCACCGTACCAGGGAACGCCAAGTCGGGTGCTCCGTAAGCGAAGTGGTTGACGAGCAACCGGTCGGGGCAAGCACTGTACTCGCCATCCGGATTCGCGTCGGTCAATGTCATCTGCAGGTCAGTACCGATGTCGCTGCTTTGCAACGCGGGATTTCCCAAGAAGGCAATCGCATTGTAGCTGCTCACGTCCCCATTGAGGCTACGCAAGGTCGCTTCGCCCTTCAGCTTGTTGCCTGGCGTCGGCGCACCCGCATCGTCGGTCTGGATGCACTTCAGCTCCCCCTGGAAACACAGGGGCACCGGCGGGATTAAGCCGGGATCAAACCCCGCTCCGTCGCCGCTGTCGGAGATGTCCGTCCTGCGTCCGGAACTCACCACCCAATGCGTGGGCTGCTGTTTGGTGAGCCACAGGTCGAAGTCCGTCTCCAGCCATTGGGG
>CAZTDK010000578.1:0-4651 GCA_964611965.1 uncultured Binatia bacterium (SeqCode)
GCGTCGAGCAGGCGGCGATTGATCTCGTAGATGATCTCGAGGTGGCGCGGCAGCAACGTGGCGAACCACTCCACCGGCCATTTCTCTAGCGCCTCGGGCAGCAACGTGTGATTCGTATACGCCAGCGTCCGCTGCGTCAGGTCCCAGGCCTCATCCCATCCCAGGTGCGCATCGTCGAGCAGGATGCGCATCAACTCCGGCACCGCCATCGTGGGGTGCGTGTCGTTCAGCTGGATCGCCACCTTCTCGGGCAGCGTCCGCCAATCGGCATTGCTGCGCCGGAAGCGCCGCACCAGATCGGCGAGCGCGCAGGCGACCAGGAAATACTCCTGTACGAAGCGCAGCCCTTGCCCGCGGATCGTCGAGTCATCCGGATAGAGGACCCGGGTCAGCGATTCGGCGGCGAGCGTCTCCGCCAGCGCGCCGACGAAATGGCCGCTGCTGAAGGCCTGGAAGTCGAAGTAGTCCGGCGCGGTCGCGGTCCAGAGACGCAGCGTGTTGATCGTCTTGCCGCCGTACCCCACCACCGGCCGATCGTAGGGGACGCCGATCAAGCTCGACGGGCGGCCGACAATGGTCCGCAAGGTCCCCTCGCGCGACTCGAACGAGCAGTTGAGCTTGACCTCCACCTTCTCGTGCGGCCGGGCGACCTCCCACGGATCGGGGTAGCGCAGCCAATTGTCGGGCTGCTCGAGCTGCCACCCATCCTTGATGGTCTGTTTGAAGATGCCGTATTCGTAGCGCAAGCCATACCCCATGGCCGGGAGCTGCATGGTCGCCATCGAGTCCAGGAAGCAGGCGGCTAAACGCCCGAGCCCGCCGTTCCCCAGCCCCGCGTCGGGCTCCTTCTCGAGCAGGGCGAGCCAATCGAGATTCTTCTCCTTGATGATGTGTTGCACCAGCGGATCGAGCAGCAGGTTAGTCACGTTGTTGGCCAGCGAACGGCCGATCAGGAATTCCATCGAGAGGTAGTACACGCGCTTGGGATTCACTCGTGCGTAGGTGTCCTCGGTGCGCAGCCAGCGCTGCGACAGGACATCGCGGGCCGAGCGGGCGACCGCCTCAAAACGATCGCGCGGGGTGGCGGCCGCCACGTCGACGACGGTGTCGAAGGTCAGATGGCGTTCGTAGAGCGCGTTGTTGCTACCAGAGAACTCGATCGGACCGCACCCGTATTGCTTGATCAGCTTTGCGGTATCGGCGTCACTCGACTCGACCACCGGGCTCGTTGTGCTCATCCGCGTCGCCTCTCCTTGCCGCCGCTGTCTCCGCGCTGAGGACCGTGCACATCACCCTCAATCTTCCTCTCACCGCATCCACGGTGCGGAGCCGGCAAGCGCGCTCCCATCCGTGCCGAGCGAAATCCGAGGGTACGTATATAAGCTGGATACGCCATCCCGACAGTGAAAGGAAGGCCGCCGCGGTAGCTTTACGCGCCCACATGACGCATATCGTTCCACAGTCCGATCACCGGCTCGGACACGTTGTGCTCGTAAGTCAGCACGCTGACCGCCGCGGTGCCGAGCAAAAGGAATCGGCCCGCCGCCGCCTCCAGCCCGAGCCAGCGGGCCGCCAAGGTCCGCAGAAAATGGCCGCTCGAAAACAGCAGCACCTTCCCTTGCACCGCGCGGACGCGGCGCACGACCCGGTCGGCCCGAGCGCCGACCTGCTGCGGCGATTCGCCGCCCGGACAGCCGTCCCGGAACAGCTGCCAGTCGGGACGTTCAGCCTGAATCTCAGCGCTGCGGCGGCCTTCGTATTCGCCGTAGTCCCATTCAACCAGATCGTGGTCGGCAGCCGCCACGGCGCCGAACCCCGCCAGCTCGCAGGTGCGCGCGGCGCGCTGCAACGGACTGGTGTACACCCTGGCGAACGTCACCCCGCGCAGCCGTTCTCCCAGCGCGCCGGCATTGCGCACACCGCGCTCGGTCAGCGGCAAGTCGGTGAGCCCGGTGTGCTGGCCCGAGAGACTCCACGCGGTCTCGCCGTGTCGGGCGAGATAGATGACGGGAAGCGACTCGCTCATGCCTTGCCCTCCACAGACTTCGGACCACGGAGCACGCGCCTCACACTCGGGCGCTGCGCAACTCCATGGGACCAGCCCTCCTCGTCGCACCCGTGGCGTCCTGGCCCCGCGAGCGCCAGGCCCGAGGTCGGACGCCCGCGCATGCCGCGATTGACAACGCGATCAGAAATACAGTAGCAGAGCGGCACCAAAGGAGGGCGCACATGGGGCGAGTGTGGATGATCGGAGCAGCCGTCGTGATCATGGGAGCAGCAAATCTTGCCGTCGCGCACGATGCGAAGGACTTGCCGCCCGGTCCGATCCGTGACCGGCACGAGTTGATGGAAAAGATCGGCAAGAATGCCAAGATCATCGGCGATGCGCTGAAAGCCGGGCAGATGGGCCCGGAGAGCGGCATCGGACCCGCGGCCATGGAAATTTCCACCAGCGCCGCCAAGATCCCCGCCCTCTTTCCGAAGGGCAGCACGGATCCGAAGTCGCGCGCCAAGCCCGAGATCTGGACGAACTGGAAGAAGTTCGAGGAAAGCGCCAAGCTGCTCGAAGCGCGGGCGGGTGAGGTCGCCAACGAAGCGGCGGCCGGCGGCAACATTCCCGTCAAGGCGCAGGAAATGTTTTCGACTTGCAAGACGTGTCACGACGACTTCCGGAAACCCGAGAAGGAGAAGAAGTAGAGGACCGCGATCAGCCGTCAGCGCCGCGCAAGACCGGCTCCCCGGGCTGATGGCCGACGGCTGATCGCTTCCTCCATCACTGCTTTGCCGCGCTCAGGGCCGCCTGCAGCTTGGCTTCGTCGTCGTGGGACAAGGAGGTCTTCA
Organism: uncultured Binatia bacterium (SeqCode); assembly: GCA_964611965.1. Lineage (GTDB taxonomy): Bacteria > Desulfobacterota > Binatia > HRBIN30 > HRBIN30 > CAZTDK01. The sequence goes on from CAZTDK010000578.1 coordinate 2,842, forward strand.
GGACCTTGCCGCCACTGCCCTTGATCTCCTCCAACACCTTGTCGGGCGTCGCCTTGCGGACGAGCACGAAGAGCACCGAGCTTCCGGGATTGAGCGTCGCGGCCAGCTCCTTCATGAAGTTGTCGTCGATGCCGAGATCCTTGAGGGCCCCCGTCGCGGCTCCGGCCGCGGCACCGATTGCCAGGCCGAGCAGCGGGTTCAAGAACATCAGGCCAATCAACGATCCCCAGAAGCCGCCGCCGATGGCGCCCGCCGCGGTGAGGTTGATGGCCTGGTGCAGCTTGACCTTGCCGCCGGCATCTTTCACGGCGACCACCGCATCCTCGAGGTCAATCAGGTAGTCCCGTTGCATCTTCAAAAGCTTGAGACGGATCTCCTCCGCCTTGAACTGATCGTCATAGCCAACCGCAATCAACGTGCTCATTTCCGTTCTCCTTTTCTGTCGCTGCCGTCGTAAGTCGTCTGCGCGCGCGCCGTTAGTGGACCTGCCCGCGCGCCGTGTCGAACATTGCCTTGAGCTTGGTCGCCATCATGCGACGCCCGATGCTGCGTTTCAAGGAGCCGCCAAACCCGGCCACTTGATCGGTGAAGGTGTGGTTGGTGTAGGCGACCACCGTGCCTTCCTGGACCGGCAGGAAGCCCGCCACCGCCTGCTCGGCGTTGTATCCGGTGCTGACGTAGTACTGGCGTTGCACCACGGCGCGCGCCGCGCCGTCAGTGGCGGCCAGCGTGTGCGTCAGCACGAACGTCGTCGCGCCATCGATATTGTAATTCAGCCACAGGAAGTTCTGTTGCATCCCCGGAACGGTCGCTTGCGGGAAGCCGAGCAAGACCTGCTGAAAACCCGGCAGGTACTTCTGCAGCCCCTTCGCCGCCTGACTGGCCTTGCGCAAGTCCGCCGCCACATCGGTCGAGCCGCCGCCGCGCGCATAGGGCGTGATCCCGGCGAGTCCCGAAGTCTTATAGGCCTGGTAGCGCGCCAGCAACATCTGTTGCAGTTGCTGCAGAATCGCCTGCTGCGTCCCGCCCTGCAGGGCATTGAAGGCGGTGATCTCGTTGGCCCCGAGATTCAACGACTCGCCAGCCGACGCATTCGTCAAGGTCTGTGCGGTGTCGCTGGTGATCTGCAGCCCAGAAAGATCCGCCACCGTCCCGGTCGTGAACTTGCCGGATGCTTGTACTTGGGTGTCGGTGTTGATCAGGTTGCCCGCCATGATCTGATTGGCGAGATCGGCGGGCGCGGCCTTGACCAGGAACGCGATGGCGATCGACAGGTCCTGGTCGTTCACGCCGGGGATGTCGTTGGTGACGAACTCGCCGTTCATCACCCGCTGCACATCGTCCGCTGACAACCCGAAGTCCGTCAATACCTGCTTGGCGCTCGGCTGCGCCGCCGCCGGAGAGGTGAGGCACAACAGGCTGACCGCGCTCGCCAGGGCGAGGACTGCGAAGGTAGATCTTCGTTGCATGACTCTTATACTCCTTTCGTTGCCGTCGGCGGATCCTGGCATCGATTCGCGCCGCGGTCCGGAAGGTTCACGGAAACTTTCCGGAAATCAAGGCACGGGGCAAGGCGGTATCGGTTGGCTCGTAGCGTCGCATCTCCTCCGCAGAGAGGCCATTTCCCGGCTGAAAGCGCGTGTCTAAGGCCGCATCTGACGCCTGTTCTGGATTATTGTCACATGTATATCACGGGTTAGGCTGGTCAAACCAGCCAGAAGCCTTTGGATATCGGTTGGCTCGTAGCATCGGATTTCCTCCGCAGACAGGCCATTTCCCAGCTGAAAGCGCGTGTCTAAGGCCGCAGCTG
>CAZTDK010000579.1:0-4648 GCA_964611965.1 uncultured Binatia bacterium (SeqCode)
TCTTCCAGTTCTTGTAGCGCACCGCGGACGGCGTCGCGCCCGAGTAGTAGAAGAACACCTCGCGCGCCGACTTCTCGGACTTGCCTTCGAGATAGTCGCGTTGGTCGAAGCCGTCGAGGGTCGTTTTGACGATGCCCGGGTACTGGCCGGCTTCGATCTTCTTCTTCAGCCCGTCGCCCTTCTCCCCGCCGGCGATGTCGACCAGTGTGGGCACCCAGTCGAGCGCGGCCATCAACTGGTTCTTCACCGTGCCCGGCTTGATGTGCCCGGGCCAGCGCACGACCAGCGGCGAGCGGAAGCCGCCTTCCCAGGACTCGCCCTTCTGGCCCTTGAACGGCGTCACGCCGCCGTCGGGGAAGCTGATCGCCTCGGCGCCGTTGTCGGTCGTGAAGACGAGGACGGTGTTGTCGAGCTCGCCCATGGCCTCCAGCTTCTTGATGACCTCACCGATGTTGTCGTCCATCTGCTTCATGCCGGCTTCGTTGACACCCCAATCCTTACCGCCGGCCTCGCCCACCATGGCCAGGTACTTGTCCGACAGCACCGTGGTGACGTGCATGCGCGCGGGGTTGTACCAGACGAAGAAGGGCTTGTTGGTCTTCTTCGGGTCGTTGCGGTCGAGGAAGTCGATGACCTTGGCAGAGATTTCCTCGTCCACGGTCTTCGAGCGGTCCAACGTCAACGGGCCCTCGTCCTTGCACATCTGGCTCTTCGCCGTGCCGTCGGAGGACTTGCAGGAGAGGACCGGACGCGGCGGCGTCAGACAGGTTGCAGTCCGGGGGTCGACCGCGCCGGGCACCTCAGGGACGCCGGGGATCAGCGTGTTCTTGCACGGCGGTGCGACGGTCTGCGTGGTCGGATTCTTGTTGATGTCGGGAAAGCTCACCTGTTGCATGGCGTCCAGGTGGTAGAGGTAGCCCCAATACTCCTGGAAGCCATGGGCCGTCGGCAGCGCGTCGGTGTGGTCGCCCAGGTGGTTCTTGCCGAACTCGCCGGTGTTGTAGCCGAGATCGAGCAGGAACTTGGCGAGGGCCGGCGTGCCAGGACGCAGATAGGATGGGCTGCCGGGCAGCTGCGGCGGGATCATGCCGGTGCGCAGCGGTGTCATGCCCGTGAAGAAGGCGTTGCGCCCGGAGGTGCAGCTGGCCTCCGCCAGGTAGTCCATGAAGATCGCGCCCTCTTGCCCGATGCGGTCGATGTTGGGCGTTTCCCCGACCATCAGGCCGCGGTGATAGATACTCGGCTGCATCCAGCCGATGTCGTCGCCCATGATAAACATGATGTTGGGCTTCTTGTCCTGGGCGGGCGCCTGCGCGGTCGCTGGGCCGGGAGCGCTGCTGAGCCCGACGATCGCCATCGCCGCTGAGACGAGGGCGATGTGTCTTGATCTGATATGCTTCTTCATGGTTTTCTCCTCCTTCTAGTTAATCAGTCGGACTTCTTAGCAGTACAGTGACGCTTTCGTCAGGGCCTTCTCAGGTGCGCGTCTCGCCGAGTTGCTCGAGCATGTTCGCCAGCGCCGCCACCAACTCGTCTGCCGAGGCGAAGCGGGCGCGGCGACCGGAGCTCATATGCTCGACGCGGCCCGCGAAGGCTCCGGTGCGAGCTCCCGTCTCGCGGTTGAACTGCACCACGAACGCCTTCCAAACCGGCAGCGCCGGGATTTCCTCCGAATCGCCTGATGCCGGCCGGCCCACCGTGCCGGCTCGTTTTCGCTGCATGCGACGCACTATCGCGGCCATCGGGTGTTGGAGTCTTGAAAGTCCGTGGAAAGTTCTCGGAAAGATGCAGCACAAGAACACCCGAGTAATATCAAGCGCCTGCTGGGAGCACGGCCATCTTGGCCGCAGTGCGGGCTGGAAGCCCGCGCTCCCAGCGGCTCAGACCGCAAGATCGCTAGCGGATTTTCGAGCTTTGCAACTCAGCCAGCAGCCCTCTTGCCTCAGCCAGGTCGGTCGAGTGCGCGCGGGCGCCGAACCACTTGCACACGCTGCCCAGCAGCTTGCGGGCCTCGGCGATACGACCACGTGACTGCCAGGCTCGCGCCAAGCTCGTCGCAGCGCGCAGCTCGAGCGACTTGGCGTGTGCGGCGCGGGCCACCGCGACGGCGCGTTGGAAGCAGGCTTCAGCCGGCCTCGCCGCGTTGGCTTTTGCGTGTCCGGCCTTTGCGCTTCCGGGCTGCGCTCTCGGACCTTGGGCGTTCAACTGTGCCAGAAGCAGCTCACCTTTCAGACGCCACAGCTCCGATCCGCCGCCACAGTCGAGGGTGGTTTCCGTGACTGCCAAGCCGGCGTCCGCTGCCGCTAGCCCCTCGGCGAGGGCACCGGCACGCAGGTGCCCCTCGGCCAGAAAGGCGTACACGTAGTTCGAGAAGAGCCGCGTGCCCGTCGCCTGCATGGCGCTGAGCGCCGCTTCAATTGTGGCGACGCCCTCGAGCGGACGACCTTCTTGGACCACTGCCCAGCCGCCCAACGCCGAGGTCATCGCGTTCCAGAACGCGAATCCGTGTTCAGCGGACAAGGTGACTCCCTGTGCAGCCAGATCCCCGCGTTGCGTGCCATCGCGGCACAGGAGATCCACCAGCGCGGCTTGCATCAGCGCTCCGGCAAGGGTGAAAGAGTGGGACATGGTCCGCGCCTGCGCCACAGCGGCAGATGCGGTTGTTCGCGCGCGCTCGGGATAGCCAAGAAACCAGAGTGCCAAGGCCCAATGTCCGGTCGCGGCGATCCGGGGATCCACCCCATAGGCAATCGGGGCACCGACAGGACGCCGGCGCCCTGGTCGCGCCAGGGTGCGCTGCATGAGGTGGTTGGCCTCGGCGAAGCGGCCCGCGTAGACGGCGGTGCGCACCATCACCGATTCCACCACCATCCGGCTTGCGGCGGTTTTCAGGCGCCCGGCGAGATGCTGCAGCTCGGCGGCGATCGCGGCCGTTTCCTTCCGCTCCCCGCGGATTGCATGTAGGTACCAGCGAGCGTAGAGAATGCCGAAGAGCTCGGTCGCAGTACCGACGACGGCGCCCAATATGGAGGCGCGCTCGTAGTTGTCGCGTACGCGCTCCGAGGCAAACCCGAAAATGTCGCTCAATGCCGCGCCGAGGGGCAGCCGGATCTCGAGCTCGCGGCGGTGGCGCTTGTCATCTTCCGGAAACAGCGCCACCAAGGCGAGCGCCGCTTCGAGGTAGCCGATCGCTTCACGGCTGGCGAAGCGTTTGGCCGCACCGGCCGCCGCGGCCGTCAAGTGGTGCAGCGCCCGCGTGCCATCGCGGCCGCGCTCAAAGTGGAGCGCCAACTGCGGCGCGATCTCCATCTGCCGCGCGCCGTATGCCGCTTCGAGAGCCTGACCGATACGCTGGTGTAGCCGCATGCAGCGGCCTTCAGGAATCGCCGCATAGACTACCTGCCGGTACAGCTCATGGGTGAAAGCATAGCGGCGCGCCACGCTGCCGTCCGGCCACTCGACGCGGCCGGCGACACGCAAGAACCGCTGCGCCCGCGCGAAGGCCTCGCAGCGCATCTCGGCGTCCGCCACCTCGCCGCCGAGGGCCGCCGCGACCACCAGCGCGGCGAACGTGTCCCCCGCCACGCTCGCGGCCTCCAACAAGGCGCGGTCGGCCGGGCTCAGGTCATCGATCTGGTTCTCGATCAGCAGGCGCACATCGTCCGGCACACCCAGGTCGATCTGCTCCGGCAGGGCATGGAGCGCCCATCCCGGTGCCGTGTCCAGGATGTGGCTACGCGACAGCATCTGGTCGACGACCGCGGTGACGAACAACGGATGACCGGCAGTGTGCTGATGGACGCGACGCGCGAGCTGCGGCGGAAAATCGCTGCCCGGGAAGCGCGTCTGGAAATAGTTTCGCACCGCATCAAGAGTCAGGTCCGGCAGCGAAAGCTCCACACACTGCCGGCGGACGCGCAAGGTCCGCGCGATGCTCATCAGGACGTGCTCGCGGACGATGGCGTCGGCTGGCCGGTAGGTACCGATCACGAGCACGCGCGCCGCTTCGCGGCGCTCGGCGAGCATCGACAGCAGATCAATTGTGGACGCGTCGCTCCAGTGTAGATCCTCGAGCACGAGCACCAGGGTCACATCGATCGTCAACGCCTCGATGAGGGCGGCAAACTCGCGCAGCATACGCTCGGGCCGGACCACCTGTAGCGTCTGTCGTAGGGCTTCCTCCTCGTCATCACCAATCAACCACGGCATCTGTGCCAGCCACGTCGGCGCGACCCGCCGCAGCAGCGGCAGCATGCGATCGGCATCGGACCGGCGTGCCAGCCGATCCAGCGCATCGAGCACCGGCAGGTACGCCTCGCGCGGCCCGTGCTGCTCGACACACTGCCCACGGGCGACGACACAGGTCGTTAGGTTGTTGGTTGTTCGGTTGTTAGCGGAGCTGGGGGCTGGGAGCTGGGCGAGGAACGCCTCCACCAAAGCGGTCTTGCCGATACCCGCCGGGCCGGTGATGAAGACGACCTGGCGTTGGCCGGCTCCTGCCTTCGCGAACGCCGCCGCCAGCCGCTGCAGTTCCTTGGCGCGGCCGACGAAGGCAGTGACCAGTGACGAGTGATGAGTGACGAGTTGAGAATCTTGCTCGTCACTTGTCACTCGCCACTCGTCACTGACCTTGGCGATGAAGCGGAAG
>CAZTDK010000580.1:0-4637 GCA_964611965.1 uncultured Binatia bacterium (SeqCode)
CTGGCCAAAGTTCCGCTCGTGATCAGCGCGGCATAGATGTCCCCGTGCCCCGGTGGGCACCACTCAAGGCGTCGATCCTCCGGCCAGTCTGCCGGCCGGAGGTCGGATGCCGCCACCTTCGGGACCTTATGCTGTTGAAACGCCACCGGGATGCCCGGCGGGGCGTATTGATATTTCGCGAGGGCAGCCAAGGTGTCGGCGTTCGTCGCGAAACTGTTCATGACAATCATGGGCGTGCGCAAGTCCAAAGACTGCCGAACCGAAATTTCCAGGAAAGACAGGCCATCCTTGACTGCCAGCAACGACTTGGGCGCATCCAGACCCATACTGGTACCGAGCCCCCCGTTGAGCTTCACCAAGACGGTCTTCTCGAGAACGTCATGGGCAGCGTCGATGAACTCCACACCAAGTGTCTCAGCATCGGGAAGAGAGCTAAGCGGTTCGACGCTGGCTTCTGTGATCAGGCCGGTCTCGCCAGCAACCAGTTGACCGTAATAATGCGCGAACGAGTTGATGACGAGCTCCGGTAACCCGGCCGCACGCATTCGGTGCGCATATGGTGCAAATTGCTCGTCGAATGACGTCACAGCGCCGCACCTGCTACGTCCATGACACCGATCGCCCACGCCTCGACCGCCGCCAGGGCCTTGCCGCCGAAATATGGGACTGGTGTATTGGCGGCCGGCACGAGATGCTGGGCCGTACTGAAGGTAAGCGACGGCAACCACAATCCCACATCGGCACACAAGACGATGGCTTTCATAGCACACTTCCTCAACCGCTGGTCCGCCGCCGCATCCGACCAGTGGACGAGGCCGTTCAGCGTGACCGATTCCGCGCCCACAACTAATACATTTGCGCTGCAGCGTCTAACACGCAATCATGATTGCCGCACGTCTTCCACTTGCGCTGCGGAACCGTGCGTCAACCAAAGAGGCCGGGGATTCGTTTATCGGGCAGAAGGTAGATAGATTGAGCCAGGTGGCCCACACGTCGTCAGACTTTGACGAGCTTCACCAGGCGCACTACGGGCGCGTGCGGCGCCTGTGCCGGCTCTTGCTATCCGATCCCGACGAGGCTGATGACGTGAGCCAGGAAGTCTTCATCAAGCTGTTCCGCGAACAGCAAACGGCCACCGAACCGGTGGCGTGGGAACGATGGTTGACGACTGTCACCGTCAACGCCTGCCGCGATCGCCGCCGCTCCGGATGGTGGAAATGGTGGCGCGAGCGCCACCACGATTTCGACGAGAGCACAATGCCAAGCCGGCGCTGGCTGCCGGAAGAGGAGGCCGCCGGCGCCGAGACCGCCCGCCGAGTTCAGGACGCGTTCCGTATGCTCTCGGCGCGCCAACAAGAGGTGTTCACTTTGCGGCAAATCGAAGGTTGGTCCACGGACGAAGTCGCCGCCAGCCTCGGGGTCAGCGCCGGGAGCGTGAAGCGGCATCTCTATCGCGCGGTGCACCATTTGCGCGCCGTGCTGCGAGGACAACTATGAACCGATGCTTGAACGAACGGGCACTGCTGGATGTCGCGATAGGCGAAGGAACCGCGGCGCAGCACGCCCACCTGCGACTGTGCGCCGACTGTGCGGAGCGCCACGACGCATTCAGCGAAGATTTGCAAGTGATCGGCGACGCGCTCGTGCAAGCGCCTGGTCGCCTGCCGGACTTGGCAGCTCATAGCGGCCAACGGCAGCGGTTCATGAGAAAATCCGCGCCAGCAAATCCGCTCGTCCGCTGGGTGCCGATCGCCGCCGCCGCAACCGTGCTGCTGGCAGTGGGCTTGACGCTGACCCTGCAACGCGCACCGAGCGCAATCCAGGTCTCCTCACATTCAGGAAATGTGCCGGCGTTTGCCGCCGACGTCTCGGAGGCCTTGTTCGCCGACGGCGACGATACCGACAATGGACAGATGGGCTCCGATGCACCATACCTGCAGGCAGCCTTGGAAGGCGATCTGCCCTGCACGCAGGAACGCTTCTACAACGGTGAGTGCGATGACCAGGTTCTGGCTCTCGTGCTTGACAACGATTGATCAACGGAGGGCTCTATGATGTTTCGTAACCTCGTGCTCAGCGCCGTGGCCGCACTCGGTATCTGGTCGGCCGGCGCCAGCGCACAGCCGATGGGCGCGCCCCCTGCGCGTATGATGCGCGGAGGGGGCGCCAGCGGCATGATGGGTGACGGCCCGAGCATGATGCTCCCGTTGGTGCTGCGACACGCGGATCTCACGCCCGAACAAACCGATCAGGTGCACAAGATCATGCAAGCCAATCACGGCACCTTGCGAACCCTCTTCAAACAACTTCAAGCCGCGAATGAGGATCTGGCGAACAAGCTGTTCGCGGCCGGCAGCGTCCAGGCCCCGGATCTTGCCCCGCAGGTCCAGCACATCACGCAGCTCCGACAGCAGCTCATGGACCAGGGTATCAAGACGGCCCTGGCCATCCGCGCCGTGCTCAAGCCCGAGCAGCTCGCGAAAGTGGCGCAGCTCAAGGCCCGTCTCGACAAGGCACAGGCTGAAATGCGCAGTATCTTCGAAGAACCCTGATGCGGATCCACGCAGCCCGGACCTCCACGCGATGCAAGGCGGCGGGGCGATCAACCACGGGTTGGGCGCTGCTGATCGTCAGCACAATCACTATCGCGGTGGCGCTACGGGCGACGAGTGCGTCAGGTGACCTGGTCACCCCGCAAGGGGCACCCACAACGTTCAAGCCGTCCATCGTCAACGGCACCGTTACTTCAGCCTACCCGACTACCGGCGCGCTCCTGATTTACGACGATGCGTCGCAATCCACCTTCAGCACCTTCTGCTCGGGAACGTTGATCGGCTGCCAGACGTTTCTCACCGCGGCGCACTGTGTGTGCCCGGACAACACGGATCGTGCCGAGACATGCCAACAGCACGGCCTCAGTGACCCGTCCACCCTGCAGGTGTTCTTGCAGCACGGCGGCCTCTTTGGGGTGACGCGGGTCGCAATCAATCCCGACTACGTGTTCGGGCAAGGGGGCGATCTGGCGGTCATTACCTTGAGCGAACCCGTGGCCGGAATTGCCCCAAGCCCACTCAACATACTGCAGCAGCCCGCTGCGGGAACCGCGGGAACCATCGTCGGCTTCGGGTCCACCAATGGCGGCCGCAATGGAGTCGATGATGCCGGCATCAAGCGCGACGGGGCGGTTGCGGTCGGTGTGTGCACCGGAAACCTGCCACCCGAGACAAATGTCTGCTGGAATTTTCTTGGTCCCGGTGCAAACACGTGTGAAGGCGATTCCGGTGGACCGCTCTTTGTCGACTTTGGGAGCGGTGCGGTGCTCGCCGGGGTAACCTCCGGCGGTGGGAGCCTATCGTGTCAGGCACCCGACCTCCCATTCGACACCGATGTCTTCGTCTATGGCAGCTGGATCGCCGGTCAAGCTGCTGGCGATGTGAGCTCGCTGGCGTGCGGCAGCCTCCCTGCTGTCGGCACCGACTCGACCGCCGTCCTCGATAGTACCGGCGAGCTCAGTGCTGCGCAGCCCGAGGCGCACTGGGACTTCACCGTGCCGGCAGACACGCGCACGCTTCGCATCACTCTGAACGCTCCGCCGTGGAGCGGCCCGGGCGGGGAGACCATGAACGACTTCGACCTGTATGTGCGCGCCGGCAGCGCGCCAAACGCGTCGCAGTATGACTGCCGCGATGTCAATCCCACTGCATTCGGTTTCTGTGAGATCAGCACGCCAGTTCCCGGTCCCTGGTCGGTGCTGGTTTCACGGGTCAGCGGGAGCGCCCCGTTTCAATTGACCGCGACGACGTTCGCAGCGCCTGTGTCCAACAGCTGCGCCGGAGACTGCAACAACGATGGCAGCGTCACGGCGGACGAGTTGCTCATTGCGGTCAGCATCGCTCTCGGCAGTATGGATATCACCGCGTGCCGAGCCGGCGACCTCGATGGGAACGGCAGCATCTCGATCGACGAGATACTGACCGCCGTGAGCTCCGCTTTGAACGACTGCTGACGCGCCCGGCGAACGGGTGGCGACACGATTGCTGCGGCCTTGAGTTCCCGGTCGCAGTGATGCGAGGATCGACCTCATCATGTCGTTCACCCGCCTCGCGTTCACAACGCTCGCCTGGACCACTGGAGCGCACCCGCTTGAAAAGAAAAAAGTGGCCGTCGGCCACCCGGTTGGACTGCTCGAATTCGCCCCGGGGTTTGAGGATCCCAACTGGTGTGTGCGTGGACACGTCATCTACGTTCTCGACGGTGCGCTCGAGCTGATCTTTGACGACCACAGCGAGCACCTCGCAGCAGGTGATGGCTGCGTGCTCGAGCGCGGCACGCGGCATCGGGCCAAAAGCCCCGGCACTGTGCCGGTGCAACTCTTCGTGGTCAGCTCAGATGACTGAGCGGCCAGAGGGCTGAGGAGGCTGTCTCAACCCCGTGCAGCCAGAGACGGCTGCACCCACCGAGAAGGCCAAAGCCGAAAAGAAGTGACGGTGGCGGCAGGCCTCTGTGCCTGCCGAACTGGTTTTGAGACAGTCTCTTCAGCCTCCGGCTATCAGACGGAGCCCTGGGAGGGCTGGCAGATATTTCCATCCGGCTTCGAGCCGGCTGGGTTTGGGTAGCCCTGGGCTTGAACCCCGGGG
>CAZTDK010000581.1:0-4636 GCA_964611965.1 uncultured Binatia bacterium (SeqCode)
CTGGAATGGACGCCGCTGGTGGAGATATCGCCGGCGCTCGCGCCCGCCGTGTTGACCTCCGAGGATCGCCGCTTCTACACGCATCACGGGGTCGACGGCCGGGCGATGCTCGGCGCCGCCGCCCACCGCCTCAGCGGCGGCCAGTTGCGTGGGGCGAGCACCATCACCATGCAGCTGGCGGCGCTGTTGCGTCCCGAAACACGGCGGCAGGCGGGGCGTCGCAGCCTGGCGCGCAAGTGGCGTCAAATGCGTGCGGCGTGGGCCATCGAGCAACGCTGGTCAAAAACCGAAATCCTCGAAGCGTACCTCAACCTGGTGACCTTTCGTGGCGAGCTGCAGGGGATCGCGGCGGCGGCGAGTGTGCTCTTCGGCAAGTCACCGCACGGGATCACGGAACCCGAAGCGCTGGTGCTCGCGGTCCTCGTCCAGTCGCCAAACGCCGGCCACACTGCGGTGCTTCGCCGTGCCGTGAACCTGCAAGCCGCGTCGCAGGGCACAGGCACCGACAACGACCTCGACGCGGCAGTGGCGCAGGCGTTGAACGCACCGCCGGGCACTGGGCCACGCGTCACCCTGGCGCCGCACGTCGCGCACGCGCTGCTACGCCACGCGGCGCCCGCCGCACCGGTACGCTCCACACTCGACGCCGCTACACAGCGACGCGCCGCCGATGCGCTGCAGCGCACCCTGCTCGCCGTGCGGGCCCGGCACGTCGAAGACGGCGCCGCGCTGGTCGTCGACAACCGCTCGGGCGATGTCCTCGCCTACGTCGGCAGCAGCGGCGTGCTGTCAAGCGCGGCGCAGGTGGATGGTGTGCGGGCGCGCCGCCAGGCCGGGTCCGCCCTCAAGCCATTCCTGTACGGGCTGGCGTTTGACCAACGCCTGCTGACGCCAGCCTCGCTGCTCGAGGATACGCCCCTCGAAATCGCGGTTACGGGCGGCCTCTACCGGCCCCAGGACTACGACGAGCAGTTTCGCGGCCTGGTCAGCGCCCGCACCGCTCTGGCCGCATCACTGAACGTTCCCGCCGTCCGCGTCCTCGAGCTCGTCGGCGAAGAGCCGTTTGTCCAGCAGCTGCGCCGCCTCGGCTTTACCGGCCTCAGTGAGTCGGGTGAGTATTACGGCCCGGCGCTTGCCCTGGGAGGCACCGAGGTGACCCTGTGGGAGCTCACCAACGCCTATCGCGCTTTGGCCAACGGCGGTGCCTGGAGCCCGCTGCGATTGACCGACACGGGCGACAACCGGGGCACGCGACCTGTGTACTCGGCAGCTGCCGCTTTTCTAGTCGCCAACGTACTCGCCGACCGCGAGAGCCGCAGCGTGACCTTCGGCCTCGACAATCCCTTGAGCACGCGCTTCTGGACCGCGGTGAAGACAGGAACCAGCAAAGACATGCGCGACAACTGGTGCATCGGCTTCTCGCAGCGCTACACCGTTGGTGTCTGGGTAGGGAATTTCTCCGGCGCACCGATGCAAGACGTCAGCGGCGTCACCGGCGCCGCGCCCGTCTGGCTGGAGATCATGAGCTGGCTGCACCGCGACGTCTCGAGCCAAGCGCTCGCCGCACCCGCCGGAGTACACGCCCGCAATGTCACCTTCTCACCAGCGGCAGGAGCCCCGCGGTCGGAGTGGTTTCTCACCGGAACGGAGCCAGGTGACACGACACTGGCGGCACATCACGCCAGCATCATCACGCCGGTGTCGGGAACACGGATAGCGTTGGATCCGGACATTCCGGCGGCGCAACAGCGGGTGTTGTTCGAGGCCGGGACGGAGTCGAGCGACGCCCGTTTCGTCGTGGACGGCCGCACTGTCGGCGCAGCGGGACGTCCGCTGCTGTGGGAGCCGCGCGCCGGTGAGCATACGCTCGCGCTCGTCGACGGCAAAGATCGTGAGCTCGACCAAGTGAGTTTCACGGTGCGCGGCGCGTTGATGCCCGCCACGGGCGAATGAAATAGCGCCAATCTTCAGGCGTCGGCTCCGACCTGTCAGCCACTTGCTGCGGCGGCCGGTGATGGGACAAAGCGCACGGCTACCAAATCGTTGTCGAGCACAGACCGTACAGCACCTGTCATAAGGGTCAGGACAGCTTGTATTTACCAGACGCACGGACGAACTCGACCTCGATCGCTTCTTTGGGGAGGAGAGGGAAGCGCGCCCGGCGTGCATCCGCGCGCCAGGTGGCATACACTTGCCGCCCGGGAGCCCACAGGGATGATGTTCAAGATGAAGGTGTGGTGGATGGTGACGGCCGCGGTCGTGGTCGTCGGGTGTCACAAGGAGCCGGCACTCCTGCGGCAAGTCAACAAGGAGCGTCTGATTCAAGCGATCCAACAGGCGCTGCTCCAGTCCGTCGTCGCCGAGAAGAGCGCCGTCCTCGCAACGTCGGATGAGGAATCGCAGGCGCTGGCGCTCGAGGCGCAGCACTCCACGACGGACATCAACCGCCTGCGCGATGAGCTGCGGCCGCGCATCGTCGCCGATGCGCATCCCGAAGAAATCGACGCGCTCAACAAGTTCGATGCCGCCTGGACGGAGTTCGAGGACGTCGATCACCGCCTGCTGGCGCTCGCCGTCGCCAACACCAACCTCAAGGCCGCTCGCTTGTCGGCACGCGACGGAGCCGCGGCGCTCGATCGCTTCGTGGATGCGGTGTCCGACATGCAGCGTGGCGCCGCCGATCCTGAGACGATTCGCACGCTGTCACAAGCCTCGGTGGCGGCGTTGCGCGTACAATCCGCGCTGCTGATCCACATTCCCAGCGCCGATGAGGCGGAGATGACGCGCCTCGAGCAACACATGCGCGAGTTGAGCGACGAGGTGGATCGCAGTCTCGTGCGCACCCGCGAGACCAATCAACTGGCCGCGGAACCGCTCGCCAAGGCGGCGGCGGCATGGAGCGAGTATCGCGGCGTGACCGTTGATGTCTTGCGGTTGTCTCGGCAGAACTCCAACGTCATCTCGTTCGATGTCTCGGTCCACGAGAAGCGCCAGGCGACAAAGCAATGCCTCGCGGCGCTATCCGCGCTCCTGGCCGCCGTGGAATCGGCTCCGCAAGCAACGCGTTGACGATAGGCGCGGCGGCGCCATCGGGTGCCAGCCCGAGTGTGCAGGCCGTGGCAGAGCGAACTCGGTGGGCGGAGCGAACTTGCAACTTGTGACTGAGCACGCACTCAATACGTAAAGGCTACAACTCAACATCGCATTTCCGGTCGAACGCAGCCGATTGGTGGTTTCGATGCTCCGGCACGCCGCTGGCTTACAAAGCATCCGAGAATTGAGGCCCATGAGCAATACTCAGTTTCGCGAATTTGAAGTCACTTCGCAGCCGGCGACGTTCCGCCTTAGGCAACTCGACAAACTCTCATGCAACGGCACGTTGGGCCTGCGGTGCGGCATTGTGTTCCTGGCCGTCCTCGCGCTACTGGCACTCCCGCCCGTGGAAGAAGCCGCGGCGGTCACCTTTCAGGGGCAGATCACCACCAATCGAGGTTGCCTCGAGACGGGGCAAAGTCCAGTATTCGCCGTCGGCGAACCAGTCAAAGTCAGTTTCCGAATTGCGAGTGATTCCTATCCAGCCGCGAACACAAAAGTCTTCGTCTACTTCCCGAACAATACGGTGAGCGAGCTGTCGTTCGGCTCGTTGGCGACCAACCAAACGTATGCCTACATCACCAATGCCGGCCCTCCCACCGGCACGCACCGGCTGCAGCTGCGCGCCCAGGCGAGTGTCTCCACCACAACCGATGACTGCAGCTTCACCGTGGTCGCGACGCCCATGACGGTCACGCCAGGACCGACGCGAACACCGACGCCGACGGTCGGGCCCAGCACACCAACGCCTGGCGGAACGCTGAGCGCGACGATCAGCACCGATCGTGGCTGCCTGGAAGCCGGCCAGAATCCGATCTACCGCATCGGCGATTCCATCGTGGTGAGCTTCCGCTTTGACAGCAACGTGCCGCAATTCGTGCAGGGCACGCTCTTCGATATTCTCCCAAACGGCTTTGTGAATGTGATCGGCTTGGGCTTGGTCCCGAGCGGCGCGACCCGCGCGTTCGGAGCACGCATTGACGGGCCGTTGGGCGTGGAGCACTTGCAACTCAAAGGACGCGTCGCGGGCGGCACGGTCGCAGTCGGCAATTGCAGCTTCACCGTTGTGATGAATGGCGGGGCGACACGCACGCCGACGCCGACCCGCAGCCCCGCGAAGACGCGCACGCCAACAGCCACGGCCACTGCCACGCGGACCCCGGTCCCGACCAGCAGCAACGCATGTGTCTCGTGCAGCGGCAGCGGCCCGGCCACGGCGGATGACTTGGTGACATTGGTGCGCATCGCCTTTGGCGAGTTGCCGATCGATGCCTGCCCCAGCGGCGACATCGACCATGACGGCGAGATCACGCTGACCGACGTGATCATCGTCCTCGCCGCCTGCAGCTAGGGGCCTGCGGCCGGCGTCTTTTCTATGGACCGCTCCCGTTGGGTTGCTATGTAGTGGCGTCGCGGAAACCTTCACTCGCCCGCGACGGGTTCCCGCTCGAGCAGGAACCCGTCGAGCCGGGGAAGACGGACAATTGCAATGGCGACCTGTGCGCGACCATTCCCCAACCGCAATCGGATCGAGAGGCTGATC
>CAZTDK010000582.1:0-4636 GCA_964611965.1 uncultured Binatia bacterium (SeqCode)
CTCACAGGCAAGGAATCAGCACCCAGTGGCCGTGTTTTGCACAAGGCTGTAGCTAAGCTCCGACCCTGCAAATCCAGCCTGCTCCCTTTTCCTGGGGTCCTTCCGCCGCCACTCAATGCCCGGCAGGAGTGACGGTCGGTGCGGACTTCGCCCGGTCCAGCATAAGATAACGGGAAACACCGTCGATCCATAGATATCCAGTCATCTTCATCAGCTGGCCAGGAGGTGTCGCGAGGAATTGCTGCACAGCACCCTTTTCACCGACGAGCTGAAATTGGATGGGGTACTGTCTGACGGCTGAATCGATGGCGTGCGGTAAGCTGGTTCCGGTCAGCACGAGCATCTTCGTGATGTGGAGTTGATACCGCTTCTTCTCAAAGCCGACGACCCAGGAGAAATCAGTGCGTACGCCGGGCGGCTGCTCACCGACGTAGGTCCACATCCGAACGTGAATCGGCCCCGATTTACGCACTCGCCCCGCTGGCGCGACCTGGACACTCAGCAGCACCACCAGACAGGCAAGCAGCACGGTCTTCATTGGGTACTTACCTCTGTGGCCGGATAGTCGGGACTCGCCGTCACACACGTCAATATTCAAGAGACAAGATACAAACAATATTTAAGTCTCGATTCAGAAAACTTGCACGTGAAGCTTGGAACTTGGAACTTCCTTGTATCTTGTCTCTTGAATATTCGCCGTGTCGGTGCGAACCGCAAGTGACGACTGCACAGGGCCGTAGGAGCGAGTGGGACGACTCGACGCACGGCGGCGTGCTCCTGAGCAAGCTGCCGCCTCAGAGTCCACACCAGTGGCGCGCAATGTCGACGTACAACTCGACGGCCTGCTCGAGGCGATCGACCCGGCAGTGTTCGTCCGTCTGGTGGATCATCTCCGTCTCGCCGGGGCCAAGAATCACGGTCGGTGGACCACCATAGGCTGGCGTCAACGCCGCGGCATCGGTGAAGTACGACACGCCACGCAAGCTCGGGCGGGCGCCGACGATCTGTGTGACGAGGTCGAAGACCTCTTGCACCCACGGATGCGCCGGGTCGGTCCAGACGCTCTCGACGTCAACAATCGGCGCCGCCAACGTGACGTCGTCACCGAGGTATCCGGTTAAGCGCTCCAACAAGGCGCCATGCTTCTGCTCGGGGATCGTGCGGATGTCGATGCCGATCGTTGCACCATCGGGCACCGAGTTGATGTTGAGTCCCCCGGCGATCGTGCCCACGTTGAGAGTGGGCGAACCAAGCACCGGGTGCGACCCGGCGTCGAAGCTGAAGCGCTCGAGCTTCGTTACCGCGCGCGCTGCCTTGTAGATGGCGTTGACGCCACGTTCGGGCATCGCTCCGTGCGCGGTGACACCGGTCGCGCGCGCGTGTAGCCAGAGCGCACCCTTGTGACCCACACAGGGGTAGTTCCCGGTTGCCTCACCAATGACGATGGCGCCGGCCTCGCCGAGCGCCGAGCCCGCGCTGGCAAGGTGCCGCGAGCCTTCGCAACCGGTCTCCTCGCCGGCAACCATCACGAGCACGAGGCCGGGCGTGCCGCGGAGGCTTTTCGCCAGACGGCACGCCGCGATCACGAAGGCAGCAACCCCGCTCTTCATGTCGCTCGAGCCGCGTCCGTACAGCCGGCCGTCGGCGATCTCCCCGGCGAACGGATCGCGCGTCCAGGGCGCCGCGCCGAGCGGCACCGTATCGATGTGGCCGGAAAAACACAGCGGTGACTTGCCGGACGAGCCGCCGAGGCGAGCCACCAGGCTGGTCCGCCCCGGAGCGTGTTCGTACGTGCAAACGGCGAACCCGGCGTCCTTCAGCAACCGGCTCACGTGTTGTGCACAGGCACGTTCGTCTCCCGGGGGATTGACGGTGTTGAAGCGCAGCAGCTCGCGCGTCAGGGTCAAGGCGTCCATGTTGGTTCCGCGAGTCTATCACACGTACGTGAGCCGACGCCGCTTCGGCTCGGGAATGGGGTCTTCCCGAATTCGCTTGCGTGTTCTCATTGTGTGCGGTTGTAGACCCGCTCAGACGCTTGTGTCGGCACCAATTCAACCTTCAGGTCGGTCGGGTACAGACAGAACCTGCAGCCACCACCTGATAGATCATTGATATCTTCGGCCAGCGCCAGCACGCTCCCGACGTGTACAACGTTGCTGCCAACCTGCGAAATTGCGCGCCGAACTGTGAGGAATCCTTCCTTTTGAATGGTGACGTCATAGGATCGTCCTCTGGCCAGAGTGAGGCTCACTGGAGTCTGGTACGATCGACCGTCCAACGTGACCGTAGCGTCCTGTGGCACCGAATCGATTCGAACCGTATCGGTACCGCCAGAAACGGCAGTTGCACGGCCACAGGTGGCCAACAACAACAGAAGTACGAGTATGGCTCGCATCTAGACCCCTGACGCCGGCGGGACGATATCGCGAAACAAGTCAGTGAGATTCATTTTCAGGTTTTCGAGCGCCCGCTCTGCACCCGGCCTGAAGTTATCCTCACCCGGCCAGTTTGCGCCCGTCTGAAGATTTTCTTCACGACCAAAGCCGTACGCGACCGATCGGGCGATCTCAGTGCCCGTGCAGTCACGGAGGACCATTCGAACGATGAATTCAACTATAGTTCCACCCCCAACGCGCGGGGTCTCGTCCCGCCAGTGAATCTGCACATAAGGTGCGGTGGCTAGCGAAGCATCGAGCAAGATCCCAGTGTTTGGCGCGCAAGCCTGCGCGTCGACGATCTCGACGTGGGGAAAGACTGTTTGGGCAGATCGCTGGATCGTCTCCACAAGTGCCTGGCCAAGTTCGAAATCGACGGAGATTTCTCCTAGCCCAACATCGCCCGACGGCGTCTTCGCAGAGATGTTCATTTGCTTGATGGCTGAATCAAGAAAAAGCGACACACCAGGTCCGGAGGCGCCTCGATCCAGAGGAGCTATCGGCGGGCTAGGTCTCACGTGGACAGTTCCCGCACATCCCAACTCAATCACCGCAACGCTGCATGCGAGAGTCCGGAGCACCTTCGATCGCGCACTCATCGAATCACCATTGTCGCGGCTACCGTTGGCACTGAGCCTCTCGCGAGCATCTTACTGCTTATCTCCTTCCCCTGAAAAAAGGCAAAAGCGGGACAGGCTGCTTTCGCCCCGCAAGTTACTGGTTCAGCTGAACTCCGTCCCTGCAAATCCAGCCTGTCCCTTTCCTGGGGTGCAACCTGTCCCCTTTTCCTGGGGTCTCAGGTCATGAGACGAGTTCCGTGCCACATTTTGGACAGTGATGCAGCCGGCGCCAGCCATACGCACGCACGAGGGATGCGTTGCACTGCGGACAGCGGAAGACGGCATATATCAATCCCACGTCGATCAACAGGGTGATCAAGAGCACCGCCTCGGCAGGAGTCATCGTGTGTTCCGGCCGGCGCAACCAGCCGGAAGATCCATATCAGTGCTGCAAGCGCACCCAGCAAGATCCAGTACGTTTGCTTCCGCTTCCGGTACCTGGTCTTGACATCATCCATGTCCGCTTGGGGGCCTCGTGACGCGGTCTATTGCACGGAAAGTTTTGCCTGTCGAGAAACTTCCATTAGTTCGCAAGAGATTCCCCACATTCCCCGATAGCCGACTCAACAGTTTACGAAAAAACATCGCCG
Organism: uncultured Binatia bacterium (SeqCode); assembly: GCA_964611965.1. Classification (GTDB taxonomy): domain Bacteria; phylum Desulfobacterota; class Binatia; order HRBIN30; family HRBIN30; genus CAZTDK01. Next base: position 3,646 of record CAZTDK010000582.1, read on the forward strand.
CCCACCGCATTTCGCGGATGATATTCTTGCAGGACGCGAGGCGATTCGAATTTCGGGCATCGCAAAATCTTCGTGAAAGAAATTTTAACGTGACAATCTGAACTTCGAGACATTTGGGACCGCAAGATCCAAAGTCGCGACGCGAATGAAAGGCGCTCGCGGGTCATCCCTCAACAATTTTGCTCGAAAACTGGCGACTCGCCTGCCGAATTACACGTGAGATCAAGCGCTTGGCCACGACCCAGGATTCGAGCAAAGTCCTCTCGAATTCGAGAAGATTTTGCTCGACGTCGCTCGGGCGCGTGGCAACGAACCCCAGCGTCTGGGCTCCGTTGAGAAGACCTCTCCCGAATTTGAGAAGCGGCTACTCGGCATCGGGGAGCGCCGGCTCGACGAACCCTACGATTCTCTCGCCGTTGATGATTGCGGGCTCAAGGTAGCTGACGGCGCGCTCAACGGGGAACGCCCCGCAGGCCTGGTTCGAGCGCAGCTGGGGTTGGAGAGGTGTTCGCCTGAGGTCGAGCTTCAAATGTTGCTCGGGATTCGCGTCTGGCCGTGGGATGATGTGGCGCTTCCCCGCTTCGGCACATCGGGTTGATCGGATCGTCGCATCCAAACGCCAGCTTGACACCCCCGGCCTCACCTGGCACGCCAATCCGCGATGTTGGCTCCCGCTCTCGCGCTCGCCATTTGTGTCGCGTACGCCGCGGCGCTGTGGTGGCTGCTGCGGCGTGAATCGGCGGCGGCGATTGCCGGGCTGGTGGCGCTCATGGGGATCGCGCTTGCCGTCCGCATCTGGAACACCAACCGGTTTCCCGGCGGACTGATCGAAGACGAGCCCAAGATGCTGCGCTGTGCCGGCGAGGCGTTGCAGCGCGGGCAGATCGCCAACGGCGAATGCGTCGGCATTCCACTGGTGTTCCAGACGCTGTTCGAGGTGCAGCTGGAGCCGCTCCTCGGACCGACGCGCTGGGCCGTCCGCAGCTTCTCG
>CAZTDK010000583.1:0-4636 GCA_964611965.1 uncultured Binatia bacterium (SeqCode)
GTCCTTTACCAGGTTCGTGAAGCGGCCGATGTTCGCATCATCGAGCGGCGCATCCACTTCGTCAAGGAAGCAGAACGGGGTCGGGTTGATGAGGAACAACGAGAAGATGAGGCTGACCGCGACCAGCGCCTTCTCGCCGCCGGACAACAAGGTGATGCTCTCCAAGCGCTTGCCCGGGGGACGCACGACGATCTCGACACCGGTTTCGAGCAGGTTGTGCTCGTCGGTGAGGACGAGATGGGCCTCGCTGCCGCGGAACAGCTGCGGCAGCACGGCCTGAAACTTCTCGTTCACCGCCGCGAAGGTTTCGGCAAACTTGGTGCGTGAGGCGCGGTTGAGCCGCTGGATGGTTTTCTCGATGTCGGCCAGCGAGCGTTCGAGATCGTCCTTCTGGGTGCGCAGGAACTGGGCGCGCTCTTCGAGCTCCTTGAGCTCGTCGATGGCGCCGACGCTGACCTCGCCGATGCGCGCCACCTTGCCGCGCAGCATCTCCAAGCGTGCCAGCGATTCCTCGTCGACATCCGTCAGCTCGGCGGGCACGTGCTCGGCAAGGTCGGTGGCGTACTTCTCCTGCATGCTGTCCGCCAGGTAGGTGGCGCGCAGGCGTTTCTCCGCCAAGGTAATCTCGGATTGCGCGCACTGGCTGCGCACGGCATCGAGCTGGTTGCGCACCTCGTGCATCGACCGGTCGTGCGCCACCACGGCGGCGCTGGCAACGTCGAGCGCGCCGCGCGCCGCGCTGATCTCGACCTCGACCGCCTGCCGTTGCGCCTCGCGCGCCACCCGCTGCGTGTGCGCGTCATCGACCGCGGTGTGCAAGCTGGCGCGCTCGCGTTCCGTCTCTTCGAGCTCGGCGGCAATCGCGGCGGCGCGTGCCGCCATTTCCGTGAGCTGGGTATGGAAGCGAGCCACCGCGGCGTTGGCGCCTTCGTGGCGCTGGCGGCGCTCGGCAACCCGCACCTTGATCCCGGTAACCTCGGCATTGAGGGCGTCCACCTGGCCGGCCGTCGCGCTCGCCGCTTCCTGTGCCGCGTGCAGCGCGTTCTCGAGCGCCTGACGCTCTGCAGTGGCCGTCGCCAGCTCGCTCTCGATCCGTTGCAGCTCGCCGATGCTTTCCGCTTCTTCCGCCGCGGCGGTGGTCGATTCGAAGCGGGCAATCTCGAGCCGATCCAACCAGCGCGGGCGTTCGCCTTCGAGCCGCTCGAGATCTTTTTCTGCCGCCACGAGGTCCAAGGTCAGAGCATGGATGTCGCGATCGAGCGCTTTGAGCGCGGCTTCCTGCGTCTCCATTTCGCCTTGCAGGCGTTGCAGCTCGGCGCGCGCGCCGCTGAGGCGTTGGTCGGCGCTGCTGATCTCGTCGCTGAGCTCGCCGACCAGGCGGCGGCGTGACACGATCCCTTCCTCGAGCGGCCGCTCGCTGCCGCCGGTGATCACGCCGGTGGCGTCGATGACGTCGCCGTCCGGGGTCACCATCGTCACGTGCACCCCGTTTTTGCGCCACAGCGCCAGCCCGGAGGTCAGGTCGGGCACCAGCACCACCTCACCCAGCAAGGTCTCGGCGACGTTGCGATAGGCATCGGTCACCTGCACCACTTCGAGCAGGCGCCGGGTGTTGCCGTTGAGACTGGCGGCGCCCAGGCCGTGGATGGGGATCTTACGCGGCGACAGCGGAATGAAGCTGCCGCGGCCAGACTCATTATCGCGCAATGTCGTGACCGCTCCCATCCCGTCATCCTCCTGGCGGACGATGACGTACTGCAAGCGGTCGCCCAGCGCCGCGGCGACCGCGCGCTCGTACTGCTGGGGCACATCGATGACGTCGGCGACGACGCCGAGCACGCCTTCATTATGCTGCTCGTCGAGCAGGATCGAGCGGACACCGCGCTGGTAGCCCTCGTAGTTGCGTTGGATCTCCTGCAAGGAATCCAGCCGCGATTGCAGCTGCACGAGGAGATTGTGTGCTTCGCTGGCCTCGCGTTCCCAGCCGCGCCGTTCCTCCGCGATGGCGCGGATGCGTTCGGCGCGCTGTTCCTTCTCGCCGGCGGCGGTGTGCAAGCGCTCGCGCAGCGTCGCGATGTCGACGCGGCGCCCCCCGGCCGCGGCCTCGACCTCGGCCAAGCGCTGGCTGGCTTCCACCTGCTCGGCGGCGAGCTTGTCCAGGCGGCGTTGGGCATCGTCGCGGCGCCGGGTCTGGACCGCCAAGGCATTGCGGCATCCCGCCTCACGCGTTGCCAGGCCGATGACCGCGTTCTTCGTGGTTTCGACCCGTTCGCTTGCCGCCAGCACCGCGCTACGGGCGGACGCCAGTGCGCCCTCCTTCTCGCTCAGCTCGGCTTCGTCGGAGAGCAGGAACTGCGCGCATTCGGCACGCTCCGCTTCGGTGGTGCGAATCGCCTCGTTGACCCCGTCTTGATGTTGGCCGAGCGCCGTGCCTTCCGCCTGCAAGCGACCGATGCGGCGTTCACGTTCGCTCACTTCCTGACTGAGCAAATCGATGCGTTGCCGGAGGCTGGACGACTCGGACTCGAGGACGGCGGCGGTTTCACGTTGCCGCGCCAACGCTTCCTCGGCGGCGGATTGTGCCGCCATCTTCTCGGTGCGTTCGAGTTCGAGCCGGGTGAGGTCCTCCATCATCTGCCGCTCATGCTCGCGGCGGCCGGCAATTTCAGCTTCCAGCTCGGCGACGGCGGCGGTGAGTTGGCGCCACTGGGCGCCGCACAGCGCCAGGTCGAGCTGGCGGATTTCCTCCTGCAACGTGCGGTACTGCTCGGCCTTCTTGGCCATGCGGTGCAGGTATTGGATCTGGCGTTCGAGCTCGCGCAGGACGTCGTTGACGCGCAGCAGGTTCTCGCGCGTGCGTTCCATCTTGCGCTCGGCCTGGAGCTTGCGGCTGCGGTACAGGGTCGTCCCGGCGGCTTCTTCGATGAACAGCCGCCGGTCTTCGGGCTTGGCATTGATGAGCTGTTCGACGCGTCCCTGCTCGATGATAGCATATGCCTTCGAGCCCACACCGGTGCCGAGGAAGAGCTCGGTGATGTCTTTCAAACGGCAGGGCGTCTTGTTGATGAAGTACTCCGACTCCCCGGAGCGGAAGTAGCGCCGCGTGATGGTGATTTCGGTGAGCTCACGGAAGTGCGCCGGCACCGTCGAGATGTCGATGTCGAGCTCGCTGAGCGGACGCTGCGCTGGATCGTTCTCGAAGGTCAACGATACCTGCGCCATGCCGGTCGGCGGCACGCGTTCGTTGCCTTTGAAGACGACGTCTTCCATCGAATCACCGCGCAGATGCTTCGGGCTTTGCTCGCCGAGCACCCAGCGGATCGAATCGACGACGTTCGATTTTCCGCAGCCGTTCGGACCGACGATCGCGGTCGTGCCCGGGGGGAAATCGAGGACCGTCTTCTGCGCGAAGGATTTGAAGCCGACTATTTCGAGTTGCTTGAGCCGCATACCCACACCACCACCCCGCCGAAGTCTGTCACAGCCACTTCAGAGAATCAATGCGGAGTGGACCCTGCGGGGTGCGAATTCGTACCCGGACGCTTCCGCCCCGTTTCGCACGCCGCGCTCCGCGTTTCACAGTCAATCTATTCGAGCAACTCCGTGTTCCAGTACGACGCATCGACCGTGGACAGGAACGGTGCCCATTCTCGATAGCGCCGCAGACTGAACGTCTGCAACATGAATGGCGTCCACTCCGGTCGTCGCGCCACTCGCAACAGCCGCATGCCAGCCTGCTCGGGCGTCCGGCCACCCTTGCGGCGATTGCACACATGACAGGAACAGACAACATTTTCCCAGCGTGACAATCCACCTTGCGAGCGTGGGATGACATGATCCAAGTTCAGATCGCTGCGTGAGAACTTCTGTCCGCAATACTGACAGGTGTTGGAGTCTCGACTATAGATGTTGAACCGGCTGAAGCGCACCTGCCGGCGCGGCACCCGGTCGTAGGCCAGCAGCAAGATCACCCGCGGCACGCGCACCACGCGGCCGACCAAGCCAATCGTATCGTCCTGCACCGATGCCGAGAGATCCGACCAACTTTCAAAATCGAAGGTCCGATACTCCGCATCGACAGCCTGCGCAATACCTTGATAGAGAAGCGAAAACGCCCGCCGGACGGAGGTAATGTGAACCGGCAGATACGACCGGTTGAGGACTAGGACTTTGGTATTAAGAACGGACGCAGCGGCAGACATCCTCGAACCATGTCAACACGGCTTGAAAACTTGCGGTGAAAGCTACCTGGCAGGGTCGCTGAAGTCAACCATGCGGGTCTGAAGTGTGCGGGTCTGAAGCAGCACTCCGCTTTCCTTGCCCTCGGGAAGTCGTCCCCGTATCATGCGTCACATTCGGAGCGGGCGCGGTGGACAGCAGACGGACAGCGTACGAAGCGCTACTGGCGCGAGTCGACAAGCCGGGACGCTACCTCGGCAACGAGCGCGGCATGGTGCGGAAGGACATCGCCGCGGTCCAGTTGCGCTTCGCACTGGCCTTCCCCGACGTGTACGAGATCGGCCAGTCGCATCCGGGTCTACAGATCCTCTACGACATCCTCAACCGCCGGGAGGATGTCTATGCCGAACGTGTCTACGCCCCGTGGTTCGACATGGAGGCGGCGTTGCGTGAGGCC
>CAZTDK010000584.1:0-4620 GCA_964611965.1 uncultured Binatia bacterium (SeqCode)
TTTTCCGATCCTTCAACAGCAAATCCATGGGCACCCCTTGGTGTACCTGGACAAGGAGAACAACTACCAACCCCAACTGGCGCTCGGGGACCTGATGTCGTTTCCGGCGGTGTCTTATGTGGACCCGGACGGCAACCTCTACGTGGGTGATCGAGACTGGCAGCGCGTGCTGGTATACAAAACACCCTTCAGCGCGTTTGCGCCGGCAGTGGTGACCTTTACGCCTACGAGTACGCCCGTCACAGGAACCCCGACCCCGACACGCACCCCGACCGCCGGTTCGCCAGCCCCCACAAGCACCCGCACCCCGACGCCAACAGCATCGGGGACGCTAACACCCACAAATACGCCGACGGCGTCATCATGCGGGGGCTTCCCAATGGCATTGAGCCTGAATGGGACCTCGCAACTCGTCAGTGTCCCCGACTATGCGGCCTTCCCGAGTGGGCTGCACACTCAACTGACGATCGAAATGTGGGTGCGCACGGACATCGCCATGGAGCGGGTGATCGTGGCAAAGAGCGGCAGTGGAGCGAACAATCAAACATTTTTCGTAGAACGCTGGGACCAGCACTTCAACATCAACTTCGCGAACTTCACCTCGGTCGCGGTGACCGTCGATGATCCGGCACCGCTGGGCCAGTGGTTTCACTTCGCGCTGGTGTACGACGGCGCTGGTGCTTCTGACACCGACAAGCTCAAGATCTACGTCAACGGAGTGTCGGAATCATTTTCGGTTTTTGATGGCGCTATCCCGGATTCACTGGTGGATTCGACGGCGCCGATCGAGATCGGCGGCTGCACGGCGCGCACATCCTACCTGACCGGCGTCATTGACGAGGTGCAATTCTACAATGTGGCCGAGACCGCGAGCACGATTCTGACGCATTACAACAGCGCGGTGGGCACATGCGGCCTCAACAGCGACAGCGGCCTGGTCGCCGGGTATCACCTGGATGAGACGAGCGGCATTATCGCGACCGACTACAGCGGCAATGCACACACCGGTACTCTCGTGAGCGCACCGGCACGCATCGGCGGGCAGGTTTGCTGTGCACTCAGTCCACCAACGCCGACACCCACCACATCTGCCAGCAGCACACCAACATCAACTGTCACGCGAACCCCGACGCGAACCGCCACGCCAACGCTGACGCCGACCGTGACACCCACATGGACCCTGACCCCCACGTGGAGCTCGACACCAACGTGGACTCTATCCCCGACGCCGACCTCAACACCAACCGATACCCCGACCGACACTCCGACGAGCACGACAACGCCGACGCCAACGTCAACCAGCACCGCAACGAACACCCCGACGTGGACGCGCACGCCGACGGATACCCCCACTGCCACCAACACACCAACACGAACACCAACACCGACACGCACACCGACAGACACGCCCACGAACACACCGACCCGCACACCCACTTTCACCGCGACGCAGACACCAACGCCGACGTCGACACCGACGCCCACACCCACTCAGAGCCCAACACAAACCTCTACGCCGACCGACACACCGACCTTCACACCGTCGCTGACACCAACGATCACATGGACACCAACGGCCACGCCTCTGTGCGCTGCCCCGCCTCCACCGATAGACAATGCCAGTCTGACGATCTCGCAGAACGGCAATCCGAGCGGCGACGAGCGCGTGACCGCGCGCGGCCGGATCCAACTGACACAGGTCATACCGGCTATCGATCCGACCGCCAACGGCTTCACTTTCGCCGTCACCGACACGTCCGGCAATGTCCTTTTCATTCGAACAGTCCCCGCTGGGCAAGCAGCCACCCTCAGCGCAGCCGGATGGCGACGCAGCCGCACCGGGACGACCTGGACGTTCCGCGATACGAGCGGCACGCTCGCCGGCGGGATCACGAGTGTGGTGGTCTCTGATCGGCCAAACGTTGCACCCGGACGCTTTAGTTTCACGGTCAAGGGCCACGGGGCGTTTCAGGTCCTGCCGGGGCAACTCCCCGTACAGCTCGTCGCCATATTCGGGTCGGGCGCGCAAAGCGCGGCGGGACAATGCGGCATGCGGCTCTTCAACCCAGCCAACGTGCGGACGCTACGCTGCAAACTCAGCCCCGCTGGCACGCTCGTCAGTTGCCGCTGAGCCAGGCGGTTCACCCGAGCTTTGAAGCAGGACCTCGGTTTCCTTTTCGACGCAGCACGACGAGGACGTTATCCGCAGGCAGCAGCCGCTCCACCAGCGCAAATAGCATCAGCGCGCCGGCGTTCAGGTACGCCAGCAGGCCGCTCAGCACACCGTCCGTACGATCCATGCGCGACCGGTGCAGCGCGCCGCGTGACGAGAACGCTCTCAACCGTTGCACCTGCACGACAAGATCGACACGCTCGGCCAACACAGCCAGGCTGCGCGGATTGAAATAGAACAAGTGCGGGTATGGATACTTCACCTGGAACACACGCGCGAGCGGTCCGCGCAGGCCGAGCCGACCCAACACGCCCGCCAAGCGAAAGACGAACCCATCGGCCGACGGCAGCGACAAAACCAGCCGGCCATCCGGTGTGAGCATCTCGTTGCAGGCACGCAGGATCGCCTCCGGCTCCGGCAAGTGCTCGAACACATCGTGAAAGGTGATCAGGTCGAAGGGCGCCCATTCGGCAGGCAGGTCTCGCGGGAATGACCCGTGAGCAACTTCTACCCCTGGCTGAGCGGCGGCACGTGCTTGAACGAAAAAGAACTCATCGGGTTCGATCCCATAACACCTGCAGCCGGCCCGCCTGGCCGCTTCCAGGAACCAGCCGCTCGAGCACCCGACGTCCAACAGCTTGCGACCCGCCAGCGGCGCGCCCCGCTCCAGCTGGTCGAGGATGAACGCGTAGTTCTCGAGACGCAGTTCGCGCAACGCTCCTTCGAATTCGGTACGTTCCAGCCGTGAAGCATCGTGGCGTGGGGCATCCAGGTGGAGAGCGTAAAGGCCACAGCTCGGGCAGCGCGTCACCGCGTGCCCGTCCAGCTCATGCTGCAGCTCCATCCGAGCGCCGCATCCGACGCACGCGGCGTCCGAGTCTTGCAACGCGGCCATCGTCTCAATGTTGCTTACGGCCACAGCGCAGCTCGACGCTATTGAGCAGCGGGATTTCTGTATAGCCCAGCGCCGCCAGGTCGACCTTGTTGGCCTGCGGGCAATAGCAGAGGTAGTCCCGACATTGCGGATCGTTCACGTCCGAGACCCGCTGCAGGTGCGGGAACATGCGATAGAGGCGATCAACGTCGCTGCCCGGCGCGAAAGCGGCGGCGCGCGCATCGGTCGGCAGGAACACGCATACCGGCGCATCGCTGAGGCGCTGATTCACTTCGACGATACCGTCCAACAGCGTATAGCCGACACGCCCCGGATGCACATCGTACAGCATATTGCGCACGCCGAATGACGCCCACACGGCGATGATGACGAGGACCACCGGCAAGGAGCGCAGGTAGCGATGAAAGGGAATGAACACGAAGTACGTTGCCAACGGAATCAGCACCAGCGCGCGCTTCACGGACACGCTGGGGTATGATCCCTGCGTGAATGCCATCAGCACGGCGTGGATGACGAAGAACACCGCGATGAGGCCCGCGCCCGGAAAGTAGCGGCTGAAGATCGGCGTGATGAGGATGCCGACGACGAACAGCCAGCGGAAATACGGCGGCAGCTGCGGGCCGAACGCTCCGGCGACCTCGTTGTGCGAATAGAAGGGAATGGTGAGGGATTCACGGAAAAACCGCAACACTTTCTCCGTCGTATAGTCCGGGTTGGCGTTGAAGCTGATCACCGCTTCCCCTTGCCCCTGCGCAAACTGGATGACGATCGGCAACGCAATGATCGCCGCGCAGCCCACCGCGGCAATCAGGTTGGACATCGGCCAGCGACGATAGAGTGCCTGGGGCCCGAGCCACAACCAGACGCACACGCCCATGGACAAGCTGTTCGGCGTCAGATGCGTCAGCAACCCGGTGAACACGCCGAGGGCCAGCCATGCGTTGCGCGCGCTCGGATCTTGACGCACCCAGAGTGCGGCGGCGAGCACGGCGCTCTCGCCCGCCAGCGCGTCGACCAAAGGATAGCTGCACATCGTGTGCACGATGAGGACGGACGTGGACATCGCGCACGCCCCAACCAGCAAGCCGAAATTGCGGTGCACCAACCGTCCGTAGGCGGCGACGATCGCCGCCAGCGACAGCGCCCCGACCATGATTTGGCCGAAGCGATGCCAGAACATCGTCGGCTTGACCAGGACCATGAAGACGTTGTGTAGCGCCTGCTGTCCATACCCGAACTGCGCCACGCCGCGCAGGCTGAGGAGGCTCTTCCACGGCCCGCGCTGGGCCAGCTCGAGACCGGCAGAGGCCCACCCGGCCGAGTCGCCGGTCATCGCCCAGCGCCAATCGGTGGCAAAGGGCACCAGCATCGCAATGTAGAGCAGATAGAACCAGTACGGATGCGCGACGCGCGGGGCGCTGGATTTCCGTACCGACCACCAGCCGATGATCCACAAGATGACGGCGCCCAGCCACGCCAGATCGACCGTCGGCTGCCACAACGACTCTTTGAAATACACCGCGAAGTAGCCGAGGAGCGCGGCGCACGCGAT
>CAZTDK010000585.1:0-4618 GCA_964611965.1 uncultured Binatia bacterium (SeqCode)
GATCTGCGGAAGGTACGTACGCAGCGGCCGGTGGACACTTCCCACAAGCGCACGCTGGAGTCCCAGCTGCCTGACAGTGCCCAGTGCGCGTCGGCGCTCAAGCACACCGACGTGACCAGCGCGCTGTGCCCGTCGAAGGTTCGCAGCAACCTTCCCGACTCGACGTCCCACAGCCGCACGCTGCGGTCCCAACTGCCGGAGAGGATCAGGCGGTTGTCGGGGCTGATGGCGACGGCGGACACGTAGTGGCCGTGTCCGGTGAACACTTGCTGGCACTTGCCGGTCTCGATCTCCCAGATGCGCACCGTCTGATCGTCGCCGCCGCTGACCGCCCAATAGCCGTCGGCGCTGCAGCAGACGGATTTGACGGCGCTGGTCAGCCCTTCGAAGGTCCGCACGTGGCGGCCGAGGTTGGTGTCCCACACTTGCAAGGTCATCTGCTCGACGTGCTCGCTGCTGTGAATACCGGCCCACAGAAGCCAGCGGCCGTCCGGGCTCAGGCAGGCGGACGAGATGCGGCCGGAGTGCGTGTCGAAGATGCGCTGGCAGACGCCGCTCGCCGCGTCCCACAGGCGCAACGTCCCGTCGTCGCTGCCGGTGAGCACCAGGGAGCCGGCGGCGTTGAAGCAGACCGTGGACACCGGCGCGCTGTGTCCCTCGAAGACGCGTGCCGGAGCGGCGGCCACGATATCCCATAGGGTGACCGTGCCATCGTAGCTGGCCGAGACCGCGTCCCGCAGGTTGGCACTCAACGCCAGCGCCGTGACGTACTCGCGATGCTCGCCGACGATCGCCGGCGGCGCTGGCGCGCTCCCGTATGCGGCGCGCAGGCGATCGCGTGCGACGCAGATTTCGACCACGTCCGGCCGGGCCTGATGCGCTTCCTCGAGCGCTGCCTGGGCCGACTCGAGATCGCCACGTTCCTGATTGACCAGAGCGAGCAGGAGGCACACCTTCCAGCGTTCGGCGCGCGGCACCAGGACAGCACCGAGATCCTCGAGGACGGCCTCGTCGGTGAGCCCGCCGCGGCGCCAGGCCGTGACGTCGCGATTGAACCAGACTTCCAGGCACGTCGGGTCGGCAGCCAGCGCCGAGGCCCACGCCGCTTCGGCGTCGGTCTCGTTGCCCATCCGGTAGTAGGAAACGGCCTTGGTGTTCCATTCGGCCGCCTGCTGCGCCGGGTCGGCGACCTGGCCGCCGGGGGCGCCGAAGAGGTTCTCGTAGAGCGCGCTGAGATCATATCGCACCGCCTCGATGCCGGCGGGGCGGCGGAACGGCGCCCACTCGACGCAACGCCGCAGCAGGCCCAACAGCGCCTCCGGCGGCGCCTCGCCGTTCAACAACGTCTCGCCGCTGGGCAGAGGGCACGGCGCACCGGCGGTGTTGGCATACGGCTGCCGCCCGAAGAACAGCTCATAGAGGCACACGCCGAGCGCAAACACATCCGCGGCCGGCTGCGCCGTGTACCCTGCCGCCCAGCGTTCCGGCGCGATGTACGTGGGCGCGCACAGAAGCGGGCGCGTCACCGTACTCGGCTGCGGAGTCACCGGTGCCGGTGGGGGCGCAGGTACCACCGGCGTGGATGCCAGCTTCAACGTCACAGGCGTCGCGGACGCCAGCGCCGCGGGCGGAGGCACCGCCGCCAATTCGGTATGCGCGCCCGCGGCGATCGCCATATCGAAGTCGGACAGCTTCACCGCACCTTGAGAAGAGATGAGAATGTTATCGGGCGCGAGACTGCCGTGAATGACACCGCGGCTGTGCGCATGCTCCAGTCCCTGGCAAATGTCGATGGCAACGTTCAACGCTACTTGCAGATCGGTATTCCGCGTGCGCTTCATACCGGCACGCAGACTGGCGCCGCCGACGTACTCGGTGACCGCCAGGGGAATGCCATCGAACGACTGAACGCTGTAACACGACGCGATGTTCGGATGCACTCCGAGGCCGGCCCAGCGCTCGGCGCTGGCCAACCATTCGCGCAGCATGCCCGGCACGGTCGCCAGTTGCGCGCTGGGTAACTTGATCATGAGATCGATGTCCCATTGCCGATGGTGCGCCAGGTAGGTGGTACGCAGATCGCCGGCGTCGACGACTTCGATTACGTCATACGCCTCCGCAATGCAGTCGCCCGCCGCGAAGCTCGGAATCGTTTCGGCGCTCGCCCGCACGACGCGGCGGACGGGGGCGCTCGCCAGGCGCGGGGCCGGTGTTTCGACCACACGCCGCCGCGGCGCGTTGCGGATCTCCTCAGCCTGTGCGGCCGTCTCGTCAGCGTCCGGGTCGTCGGCCGGTGGCGCCACATCGAACGCCAGATAGCGGTGCATCCACCACAACACCCGGCGGCGCAGGGCCGTGGTCCGCTGGCGCCACGTGCTCTTCTTCGGTTGACCCGCCTCGCTTGTCACGACCTACGCTTCATTTCCGCCGGCATTCTTGATCGACGCGGCCGGAAGTACAAGCGGGAAATCAGTGCTGAGTCCTGAAGACAAGGCCTGAGTGCTGAGTCCTGAGTGGCTCTTCTTGCCGAACTGGTGACCACAACCAGCTGAAACAGCTATAGTCGCGGGCTGCTGCCGCGATGCCGCCGTCCTTACTCAGGACTCAGCACTCAGGACTCAGGACTTATTTCAGGACTCAGCACTGCTCTTCGCAGCTCGGGGTTGCCGAGTTGGCCGCAGGCGCCCATCAAGTCGCGGCCATGGGTGATGCGGCGTTTGACGAAGATGCCGTGCGCGCGCAAGCGGCGCAGGAAGGCAAAGATGGTCGCCTCGCTCGGTGCCGCGTAGGGCGCATCGCGCTGCGGGTTGTAGGGAATCAGATTGACCACGCACGGCAACGGCCGGCACCACGCCGCCACTTGGTCGGCGTGCTCGAGCGCATCGTTCACGTCCTTGAGCATGACGTATTCGATGAGGTAGCGCCCTTTCCGTCCCAACGGATACTCCAGCAACGCCCGCTGCAGCTCGGCGAGCGGCATGCCACGATTGATCGGCATGAGCGCATCGCGCAGCCGATCGTTCGGCGCATTCAGCGAAATGGCCAGGCGCAGGTTGGCCCACCCGGGCCCGTCCGGCGTGCCCCCCGGCCGGCGGCGATCAGGCTCGCGCCGCGAGCGATCAGGCCCGCGCCGCGAGCGATCCGACACGCGCCGTGAGTGATCCGACACGCGCCGTGTGCAATCTTCCTCGGCCCGCACCAGCGCCGCGAGCTTGCGCAGGCCGTCGATACGGCCGACGGTGGAGACCGTAATCTGCGACAGCGGAAAGGCCAGGCCGTTGGGCTCTTGGAGGACGCGAATGGCCTGCACGAGGTTGTCGAAGTTGTCGAGCGGCTCACCCATCCCCATGAACACGACATTCTGGATGCCGTCTCCGAAATACCGGTACGGGTGCCGCGCCGGCGGCGTGCTCTGCTGCATGACGGCGCGCGCCACCAGACGCTGGGCGACGATCTCGGCAGCGCTGAGATTGCGCAACCAGCCCATGCGGCCGGTCTCGCAGAAGGTGCACGCCATGCGGCAGCCGATCTGCGACGATAGACAGAGGGTGTACCAATCGGTGCACCGATAGCTGTGCATCGGGATGATCACCGACTCGGTCTCCAGCCGCGCGTCGCGCTGGTCACCGGCAGGGAGACAAAACTTGACGACGCCGTCCTGCGTTTCGCTGCGCGTGACCGACGGCAACGTGAGGCCCACGCCGTGACGCATCAGCTCCAGGTATTCGTGCCGCAGCGCTTGCGGGTGCGTGCCGCGCGATGCCGCGTAGTCGGCGAGCGTCATGCCGAAGACGGGCGTGGGGGCGTGGGGGCCTGAGCGCGTGGGAGGGTTCATCGGCAAAAGCGGTTCGCGGTTAGGCGGTTGGCGGTTAGGGGGCGGATTGGTTTTCCAACCGCCAACCGCCTAACCGCGTAACCGCTTCTCGATCCTACCATTTGGCGTAGTGGCTCTCCATGTAGCCGAGCAGATTGGTGACGGTGATACGCTCGCCCGCCGCGGTTTCGACCCAGCCGTTGTAGCGGCCGCAGAGCTGGTTGAAGTTGGAGGCCACGATCCAGGCGTTGATGTTCACGGCGTGCTTGGCTTCGGGAACGAACTCGAGGTGCAGGCGGCCATCATAGGAGCGCACCCGCCACGGCTGCATGACGTCGCGCCGGTCGTGCTCAAAGATCACCGTGTCGAGCTTGTGCAGCTGGCCATCGACCCAGAAGCAGTTCTCCGTGAAGCTGGTTTCGTTGACACCGCACGACACGTTCACACCCAGCACACGCCCACCGGCGACGCCGGCCAGACATCCCCAGTTCCAGAACGTCTCGCGCCGCATGTAGCCGGCGCTCCAGTCGTGATGGCCGCGCGCGCCGACGGCCGCCAGGTCGACACTGCGTCCGTCCCAGCGCAGCGTGCCGGAGACCGTGTGGCCGGCGGTCTTGCGCGCATACACCCAGCCCGTCGCTCCCGCGGGCGTGCAGATGTACATCGGCTGGATGGGGGGGTCGGCTTCGTCAAAAACAGCGTCGATGGCGAGGCCGTCGGCGAATTTCACTTCAAGCCGGCGGGCGCGTGGGCCTGCGGCCGGCGTCTTTTCTATGGACCGCTCCCGTTGGTCGCTAGGGGCTG
>CAZTDK010000586.1:0-4618 GCA_964611965.1 uncultured Binatia bacterium (SeqCode)
TCTTGTTTTTCGCCGCGAGTCCCAGAGCATCACTGACATGCGTGCTGGAACACGCACTGCCCGCTGCAGCAGTCCTCGCTGCTCGTACACGGCGAGTCCGTAACTCCACATGGAGGTGTCGGCGTCGGCGTACACGCGCGGCAGGGTGTCGGCGTCGGCACCAGCGGCTGCTGGGGAATGGGGCATACGTGCTGGCTGGCGTCACAGAGAGTGATGCTCGTGGGAAAGTCCATGCTCCCGGCAAGTTGAACAGGCGTCGAAGGTTGACCGTTCGAGAACGTCACCTTGAACAACCCGCCCCCATAGTCAACGGTGTCGCAATTGCTGCCGCCGCACGTCAGCGCAATATTGATCAGATAGACGTCGCCGCTGGGGGTCACACCGATACCAAACGGGGCCAAGGCGGGGTCGCGCGGAATGGGTCCGCGCACGGTTGTCGGGGCACCCGTATCGTCAAACCACTCCACCGCGTTTCCCGTCAGCGGCCCGGAGATGACATTGGTGACGGCCCAGCAGTTCGTGGTGTCAGTGCTGCATGTGGGGTCGCGCGTGATGCCGGCCGGCCCCAACAGCGCGCCCGGCTTGATGAACACGGTGTACGGCGCGGGCGGTGAGAGCAACCCGTCGGGACCGCACTGGTCGGCACTGGTCGGCAGCACGCTGTGGTCGAATCGAAGCACCCGCGAGGCGCCCGACTCGGGGACGTAAAGATTGCCTTGTGGGTCGAAGGCCATGAGCTCTGGATCTTTCAACCCCCCCGTCCCATCGACATGATGCGGGCCGTCGCCCCCAGTGGTGGGGCCAATGATGATACAGTAGGACGTGTAATCGGGCGGAAACCATTCGACGATCCGTCCTTGATCGGGTGCGGCCTGGCTGCCTTGGCCTGATCCGATGTCACCAGCAAACAAGTCCCCGTGCGCGTCGAAGATGCACCCGGCGTATGTCCCGTTGTCATTGTAAATGCCACTAGCGGTCGTCGGCACGTCTCCACCCGCGTAGGGGCCGGGCACGAAGATGGTTTGCCCCGTAAAGTTTCCGAGCCGGTCATAGACGGCAATCCCAATGGGAGGATACTTTACCGGCCGAAAACTCCCCGGGTTGTGTTGACTCGGCAGGGTCGGATCGTACGGGATGACAAAGCGGCCGGATTCATCCGGGAAGATCGCCATCTGTCCGTTGGGATCCCACGGTGTGACCAACTGTGCCAGCTGGCCGTCGGGTGTCAGCGCATCCTGTTCTTCGTTTTGGTCCCAATACACATAGATCTGCGGGCTCGGTACCGGCGTGAGGGTGGCGGTAGCGGTGGCTTTTGGCGCCGCGGTCGCCGTCGCGGGAGCAGTCGGCGTCGCTGGAGGGATCGGCGAATCCGAACTGCTACACCCGAAAGCCGTCGCTAAACAGAGCGCAATGGTGGTCGACCCCAAGCTCAATCTACCCAATTGACTCATCTGTGCACCTCGCATCTTGTCCGTAGACCGCCTCGTCAGAAGCTTTCAACCTTGCCCCACGTCTCCGAGCCGTTTGCCTGCGCGGGCGCGAACGCGCGCCGCCTCAATGACTTCACGCGGCACCGGATCCGACTTCGCCATGCCGAATCGTAGCACTCCGGGAATGGCAAGACGCAAGAAGCGCGCGGTGAGCAGCATCGGGTTGCGCTTGGGGATGGTCATTTCGTAGCGCCGCTTCTCGATCGCTTCGAAGATGGCATCGGTGACGATCTCCGGCGGATACTTGCGTCCCTTGTAGGCAACCGGCTCGTCTTCCTTGAGCCAGATCTCGGTGTCGATCGGCCCCGGGTTGATGATGGCGACGTGAATGTTCGAGCCGGCAAGATCATTCCACAGCGCTTCGCTGAAGCTGTTCATGGCCGCCTTGGACGCGGCGTACGCGGCCTCGCGCGGCGGAGCGACCTTGGCCGCAAACGACGAAATGTTCACGATCGTGCCGCCGCCGCGGCTCAACATGTAGGGGATCGCGGCGAGCGTGGTCCAGACGCTCGACATGAAATTGACCCGCATGACGTAGTCCGCCTCGTCGGCGGACATGTGGTAGATCTGCTTGTGCTTCGACACCGCGGCGTTGTTGACGAGGATGTCGAGGCGACCGTAGCGCTGCACCGTGTCGTCGATGACGTGCTCGGCGAAGACGCGCTCACCGAGATCGCCGACCAGATACGACGCGGCCGTCGCGTGTGGCTGGCACTCCGCCAGCAGTTTCTGCAGAAGCTCCTCACGGCGCGCGACGCCGACGATCGTCGCGCCGCGCCGCGCAAATGCGCGCGCCGTGACAAATCCGATTCCCGACGATGCGCCGGTAACCACAACTACTTTGTCGCGATAGTCCACACACCGTCTCCAGAGAACGCCCCGCTATACCGCGCAGAGTTGTGTGGTGAATGTCAAGTGTTCTGAATCAGTGCGTGGTGTCGCAATTTGCAGACACTGCTGCCTGCGCAGAACCAAGCGCAGCGCGGCACGGGCGACCTTACGCCGAGAGGAAATCGATCAGGATGCGATTGAACGTCTCCGGCTCCTGGAAGTTGAAGCCATGTCCGCTGCCGGGAATCCATTCGAGACGGCTGCTCGTAATCTGCGACGCCAGCAGGTTGGCGTTGCCCGGTGGAATGAGCACGTCGTCGGTACCGTGGAGCACAAGCGTCCGATGCGCGATCGCCGGCAGGCGCTCATACGTATTGTGCGACAAGATGGCCATCAACTGGGCTTGCACGGCCGGCATCGACGGACGCGGCACGTTGATCAGCGGGGCCATGGCCGTGGCCAGCTTCGCACTGTTGGCCGCCAGCCATTCGCGCGGGAACAGTATCCAGCCGAATTTCTCGAGCACACTGGGGTCGGTGAGCGTGGCGCTTTGCATGCCCATGAGCCCGGCGAGCACGTCGGGTCCGGCCTGCACCGCACGGGGTCCACCACACGTCGTCGTACACAAGGACAGGCTGCGCACGCGTTCCGGATACTCCAGGGCGATGTGCTGGGCGATCATTCCGCCCATCGACAGGCCCACGATGTGCGCGTTGTCGATGCCCGCGGCGTCCAGCACGGCCATGGCATCCGCCGCCATGAGTTGCATGGTGCAGTTGGGCGTCACCTCCGACTCGCCGGCGTTGCGATTGTCGAGCGCGATCACATGAAACCGCTCCGCCAAGGGCGGAATCTGCCCGATCCAGGCCTGCCGCGGCGCGCCGAATCCCATGATCAGCAGCACCGGCTCGCCGCTGCCATGCGTCTCGTACGCGATGCGCACCCCGTTGCTGTTGGCGAATTGAGTCATTGATCTGTCCTCCGTGGGATCCCGGCATCGTGGCCGGAAGCATTGATTTGCCTGTCCGTCCACCGCGCGTCAATGGCCGGACGCAACAATCCAATATGGACGCGCGCGCCGCTAACCATCGGGTGGCCGGGCATCCGTGGACTCGTCCACGAGCGGCACGCATTTGCGTTGAACAATCGCCCGGAACTCCTCGCGCGTGCGCGCCTAATCAATGATGTCAACGCGGAATGAAAGATCGGACTCCGCGAACGCATCCTCGAGCATGCCGACTCAGGAGACTGCGCTCAGCACCGTCTCCACTGAACGGAACTGTTCTTCGTAGAGTTGGCTGTATACACCGCCACGCGCCAGCAGCTCGGCGTGACGTCCGACCTCGCACAGCCTGCCGCTCTCGATCACCACGATACGATCGGCGTTGATCACGGTCGACAAGCGATGCGCGATGATGAACGTGGTGCGCCCCTGCATCAGCCGGCGCAGTGCGTCGTGGATAAGGTTCTCCGATTCGGAGTCGAGCGCCGACGTGGCCTCGTCGAGAATCAGGATGGGCGGATCCTTCAAGAACGCGCGCGCAATCGCGATGCGCTGGCGTTGGCCGCCGGAAAGGCGCAAGCCGCGTTCACCGACCAGGGTGTCGTACCCGTCGGGGAGCTGCACGATGAACTCGTCGGCATTGGCGGCGCGGGTCGCGGCCAAGATCTCCGCTTCGGTGGCATCCGGTTTGCCGTACAGCAGGTTCTCCTGCAACGTGCCGCTGAACAGAATCGGGTCCTGCGGGACAATGCCGATCTGCTCGCGCAGCGAAGCCAACGTGACGCGGCGCACGTCATAGCCGTCGATACAGACCGCCCCATCGCAGGCGTCGTAAAATCGCGGAATCAAGGCGACCAGTGTCGACTTGCCGGCACCGCTGCGGCCAACGAGCGCCACGGTCTCTCCCGGTGCGACGTCGAGATCGATCGCCCGCAACACCGCGTGTGCCGGGCGTGTAGCGTAGGCGAACGCCACGTCGCGGAACGTGACGCGCCCGGCGACCCGCTCGAGACGCCGCGCGTCCGGCGCTTCGACGACCTCCGGCCGGATGTCGAAGAACTCGAAGATCCGGTCGATGGCGGCGAGCGAGTTGCTGATGACCACGCTGAGCTCGCTGAAGCGTTGCAACGGCAGGTACAAACTGCCCAGATAGGCGTAAAATGCGATCATCGTGCCGACGCTCATGGTCCCGTGCAGGATCATCGTGCTGGCCGCCCACACGACGATGAGCGGCGCCACGCTGGTGAGCCAGGTGGTGGCGGCCATGCTGGCGGAGGACAACGCGACGTTGTGC
>CAZTDK010000587.1:0-4617 GCA_964611965.1 uncultured Binatia bacterium (SeqCode)
GGTAAAGGAAGAGGCCAGGGACTGTCAACGCGTCTTCTTCGACAACGGTCGTCTGTCTTCTGCGGTTGCACGGCCTCCACGAGTCGTGCAGAGTGCTGCCCATGCTGCCCCGATCGGCCATCCTCGGTGGCGCGCTGTGTCTGAGCGCAATCATTGCTGGGTTGGCGACGGTCGGGCCGCTACCGCGGGGCGCTTCCGCCAATCGCCCCGTCGCGCCAGCTCAGGGCGCAGCTGATGACGCTGCGAGCGACGCCGATCCAGTCGATGAACCCGTGAACGGGGCCACGCCGAGGAGTTGGTTGCTCAGCGCCGGGGGCTGGTACATCCGCGTTGACGATGTCGAGGCGAGCGGGCATGAGGTTCCACCGGAGGCCCCGGTAATTGTGCATCGCCCGCCCGCGCGCCGCGCGGCGTCCATTTCACCCTTCGATCAACTTATTGTGCACCACGCGACGGCTGAAGGCTTCGACTGGCGCCTGATCGCGGCGCTGATCTTCGAAGAATCACGCTTCGATCCGACCGTTGAAAGCGACAAGGGGGCCTACGGTCTCATGCAGGTGCGCCCGATTGCGGCACACGCAGTCGGTACGGATCGCTTCAGGGCGCCGAACGACAACCTCAGCGCCGGCGTGCGCTACCTGCGGCAGCTGGACGAGATGTTCCGTGATGCGCCGGAGCGCGACCGGATGGGTTTGGTCCTGGCGGCCTACAACATGGGTCCCGGGCACGTGCGCGACGCGCAGCGATTGGCGCGCCGCCTGCGCTTCGACCCGAACCGATGGGAAGGGCACATGGAGCGGATCCTGCCCCTGCTCGAGTTGCCGGCGGTGTATCAGCGGCTGCCCAACGGCTTCGCCAAAGGCAGTGACACCGTCGCCTACGTGCAGCGCACGATCGAGCGCTACCACCGCTATCAGCGTCAGAGCCCGGACGCTGCCGGGATGAACGCCGAAGCATTGTCGTCTGCCGTGGCTGACGCTCCTGCCCACGGCTGAGGCCCGCGGCCCTGGGGGCGGAGTCTTTTTCTATGGCCCGCTCCCTGTTAGGTCGCTGCGCGCTGCCAGGTCGACAAGTGACTTCGCAGATCCGCGTCGGTGTTACCAAACGGAGCCGGGCTGCCCTCACCCGTCTCTCGTCATCGGAGAGCGGCGTGGGGCATGCTGGCTCCAGCATAGGGTCACCCCACCGTCCGCAGCACACCAACCAATGCTCCGCCGAGAATCAGCCACGCCGAATTGATTCGCGTTCCGAAGACCAAGACACTGCTGACGAGCGCCAGCAGCACGGTGACCCCGTCGACGATTGCCGCCTGACTGAGCTGCCACGTGACCACTGCCATCAGGGCGAGGGCGCCGACATTGACTCCGTCGAGGACGGCCGCCGCCGTCGGCGAGCCGCGCAGGCGCGGCAGAAATGGCCCGCTCAGCGCGACGAAGCAGAAGGCGGGGAGGAAAATGCCCACCGTTGCGATGGCCGCGCCGACAGGACCGGCGAGGATATAGCCGATGAACGTCGCCGTGGTGAACACCGGCCCGGGTGTGATCTGTCCGACCGCCGTGGCGTCGAGCAATTGCGCTTCGTTCAGCCACCCCAGTCGGTTGACGAGGTCGGCGCGCAGAAATGCCAGCAGGACATAGCCGCTACCGAAGAGCACCGCGCCGATCTTGAGGAAGGTGAGAAAGAGCGGCCACAACCCAAAGGGGATCGCCGCGGTCGCGGTCGCACCTGCCGGCGCCAGCGAGCTGAGTGGCACGACACCCCACACCGCCGCGCTCCCGCGGCGCGTTACGCTCCAGCGCGCGGCCACCACGACGAGGGCGGCAGCCAGGAGCACCACCAACTCGTTTACCCCGGCGACGGTGAGCCCGGTGGCGCCGACCGCCACGCATGCCAACCCCGGAGTCTTCATCGCCGTGCGGCCCAATTGCCAGAGGGCTTGCGCGACAATCGCAATAACCACCGGCTTGACGCCGTAGAGCAGCCCCGTGCCGATCGGCAGTGCGCCCAAACGGATGTAGGCCGCTGCAATGATCGTCACCATCACTGCCGCCGGCACGATGAAGCAGCCGCCCGCGACCACCAGTCCCGCCCAGCCGGCGCGCACGTAGCCGATGTGAATGGCCATCTCGGTGGAATTTGGCCCGGGAATCAAATTGGTGGCGCCCAACAAGTCGAGGAAGCCCTCGTGCGACAGCCACTGCCGCCGGCGAACGATTTCCTCCTCCATCATTGCAATGTGCGCGGCCGGTCCGCCGAACGCCGTTGTGCCAAGCTTCAAAAAAACGGCAGCAAGTTCCACGCAGGCGGCGCCGCGGTTGCGCGCCGTTTGAAGGTCGCTCGGTTCCGGTGTCGCCGGATCGAGGCTACGCATGCGCGGCAGAGTGGCCTACGCATGCCGGCTTGGCAAGTCGGACGGCGGCTCCCGCGCGGTGAATCGTTGCGCGGCGCACAAGTATTGTTGCCGCGTCCACTGGCGCACTGAAGTCAAAAGGCAAAATGCAAAAGGCAGAAGGGACACCACTTTTGCCTTTCGCATTTTGACATCTGCCTTTTGACTTGGTCCACTCGGCGCACGCCGCCGCGCCGCTCCGACGGATGCGGTTTGTCCAGATGCCGCTCTTGCGCTGACGCGGTGTCCAGGTAACCTGCCACAAGAGCTTGAGGAGGCCGGTATGATCACCATTCGCAAGGCCGACGAACGCGGCCACTTCGATCATGGGTGGCTCAACACCTACCACACGTTTTCCTTCGCCGACTACTATGACCCGGCGCATATGGGCTTTCGCGCCTTGCGGGTGATCAATGAAGACCGCGTGCAACCCGGACGCGGCTTTCCGACCCACGCCCACAACGACATGGAGATTCTGACCTACATCCTGGACGGTGCGCTGGAGCACACGGACAGCATGGGGAACGGCTCGATCATCCGCCCGGGAGAGGCGCAGCGCATGAGCGCCGGCACCGGCGTGCGTCACAGCGAATACAACCATTCGAAGTCGGCGCCCGTGCATTTCCTGCAGATCTGGATTCTTCCGGAGCGGCGCGGCATCGCCCCCGGTTACGAACAGGAGGAATTCCCGGATAGCGAGGTCCGCAACCAGCTGCGCGTGATTGCCTCCAACGACAGCCGCGATGGCTCGGTTACGATTCATCAAGATGTTGACGTGTACGTGGCCCGACTCGATGCCGGCAAAGAAGTGGCCCGCGCGCTACGCCCACAGCGTCACGGCTGGCTGCAGGTCGCCCGGGGCGCGGTGCAGCTCAACGGCGAACCCCTCACCGCCGGCGACGGCGCGGCGACGAGCAGCGAGGCGACGCTGACGATTCAAGCCGAAACGCCGGCCGAAATACTGCTGTTCGATCTGGCGTAACCGGCCGGGACGCCGTCCGGAACTGGGCGGGTCGTGAGTCCAGGTTCCGGCCGCCGCCTGCTGCGCCTCTTGTCAACACAATCATGTAACCGCGTTGTTCCGTTCCGCGCCGGTCGGCATAATGCGCCGCAAGGGAGATCACCATGGCCGCGAAGGACTCACTGACGATCGTCGACAACCGCACCGGCAAGCAGTACTCGATTCCTATCGAGCAGGGCGCGATCCGCACCGCCGAGCTTGCCCAGATCAAGCTCTCCCCGGACGATCCCGGGCTCATGGGATACGACCCGGCGTTTACCAACACCGCGAGCTGCAAGAGCCGCATCACCTACATCGACGGCGCCAAGGGCATCCTGCGTTACCGTGGCTACCCGATCGAGGAGCTGGCCGAGCGCAGCAACTACCTCGAGACAGCGTATTTGATCGTCAAGGGCGAGCTGCCGGATGTGAAGCACTTCGAGATGTGGAAGCACAACATCACCCTGCATACGATGGTGCACGAGAACATCAAGATGTTCCTCGACGGCTTCCGCTACGACGCGCATCCGATGGGCATGCTGGTCGGTACGATCGGCGCGCTGTCGACATTCTATCCCGACGCGAAGCACGTGCAGGATCTCGAGTCGCGCCGTCTGCAGACCCGCCGACTCATCGGGAAGCTGCCGACCCTGGCGGCGTTCGCCTACCGGCGGACCTTGGGTTTGCCCTACGTGTACCCCGACAACGAGCTCAGCTACACGGGCAACTTCCTGTCGATGCTGTTCAAGATGACGGAGCTGCAATACAAGCCCAATCCGGTGCTGGAGCGCGCGCTCGAGGTGCTCTTCATCCTACATGCCGACCACGAGCAGAACTGCTCGACCAACGCGTTGCGCTCGGTGGCCAGCTCCCAGGTGGACCCGTACTCCGCGGTGGCTGCCGCCGTGGCCGCGCTCTACGGGCCGTTGCACGGCGGTGCCAACGAGGCGGTGATCCATATGCTGACCGAAATCGGCTCGAAGGATCGTGTTCCCGAGGCGATCAAGAAGTTCAAAGCGGGCGAAGGCCGATTGATGGGCTTCGGCCATCGCATCTACAAGAACTACGACCCGCGTGCGAAGATCATCAAGCAGGTGGCCTACGAGGTATTCGAGGTCACCGGCAAGAATCCGCTGATCGACATCGCGCTCGAGCTCGAACGTATCGCGCTCGAGGATGAGTATTTCGTGTCGCGCAAGCTCTACCCCAACGTCGACTTCTACTCGGG
>CAZTDK010000588.1:0-4616 GCA_964611965.1 uncultured Binatia bacterium (SeqCode)
TTTGCAGATGGCCCTCAGCCGAGGCGGCGAGACGCGTTTGACGAGTAGGAGAAGATCAGCCATACACAGTCACGAAGCTTGGGGTGGTAGTTCAGCTCGGTTAGAACGCCGGCCTGTCACGTCGGAGGTCGCGGGTTCAAGTCCCGTCCACCCCGCCATTTTTGGGGATGCCGCACTACCTCTCGGGAGTGCGGCAAGTTCAGCGGTATTGTGAGGAAGCAACGATGAAGACGACATTCATGGCCACTCGCGAAGCAGCGCTTGCCGCGCGCCGATGGTATCTCGTCGACGCCCGCGGACAGGTGCTGGGACGGCTGGCCAGCCGGATTGCGACGCTCCTGCGCGGCAAGCACAACCCGACCTTCACGCCACACGAAGACACCGGTGACTTTGTGATCGTCGTGAATGCTGCCGACATCAAGCTGACCGGGAACAAGGAAAAGACCAAGGTGTATCACCGACACACTGGCTATCCTGGTGGCATCCGGACACGCGTCGCCGGTCAGGAACTGCGCGAACACCCTGATCGGATGCTGCGCAAGGCGGTCACCGGGATGCTGCCAAAGAACCGGCTCGGTCGCCAGCTTGCCACGAAGCTGAAAATCTACAAGGGCGAGGAACACCCGCACGTGGCGCAGCAGCCTGCGCCGGTGCCGTCGTAAGGAGTCATGATGGCAGACCGAAAAGCGAGTTTCGCCGCCACTGGAAAGCGGAAGACCGCGGTGGCGCGCGTGTACGTGACGAGTGGATCGGGGCAGATTCACGTCAATCACCGAGCCCTCGACGCGTATTTCGGCCGCCCCACGTCGCGGATGATCGTTCACCAACCGTTCGAAGTTACGGGTACGATGGGCCAGTATGATGTGTCCGCCAACGTGAACGGCGGCGGCGTTTCGGCGCAAGCCGCGGCGATTCGTCATGGGATCACCCGCGCGCTCATCGCCACCAATCCGGATTTCCGCCCGGCGCTGAAGAAGGCCGGGCACGTCACCCGCGATCCTCGCGAAGTTGAGCGTAAGAAATACGGGCGGCACAAGGCGCGCAAGCGGCCCCAGTACTCGAAACGCTAGGACCTGCGGTCGGCGTCCTTTCTATGGTCCGCTCCCCGTTGGGTCGCTGCCCCAGTGCGGCAAGACCACCTGGATATTGGGAATACGGACTGAGTCTGCGACGGTGGGCATTCACTCGCCGCTGAGGAACAGGGCACTCGCCAGCAGCAGGTAAATCCCGTTCGCCGTCCACGCCGAGATAACAGGGGGCAGCACACCGCTCTGCCCGAGCGAGTTGCTCAACGCCAGAATCACCCAGTACCCAAACCCGGTGGCCAATCCGGTGCCGACGATTCCCGCTAGGCTCGGATGCCGCTGCACGCGGCCTGCCAGTGGCACCGCAACACAGGCGAGAACCAACGTTGTGAATGGCACCGCCAGCTTGAGATTCAAGTCGACCAGGTAGGCGGAGGCATCGATGCCTTTGCGCGAAAGGTCCTTGATGCGCTGGCGCAGCGCCAGATAGTTCAGTTCCTCGGGCTCACGGCGGACATCGAGAAAGTCGCTGAGGGTTTCATGCTGCAGCAGCGGTTCGTGCGGTAGCACCGCCGTGGTGATCTCACCGTCCGCGCCGATCGTGTGCTCCACCGTTCCGGAGGTTTCCCAGCCGCTGCCCGTCCAGTGCACCGCCAGCGTTTCAACGATGCTGTGCAACGTGAAGTCGGCATCCGTCCGATAGAGGGTGACCCCGTAGAGTGTTTGACGTCGCGGGTCGATATGCTCGATGTTGTAGAATCCGTCACTACCGTGGTACCAGATGTCGCGGTCGAGGCTCAAGATTGCACGTTGGGGTCGTTTGCGGATCTCGATGTCGTTGACGTATTGGTACTCGCGCATGCAATAGGGAACGATGGTCTCGTCCCAGACCAGCGTGGCGACCGAGAACGCTGCGGCCACGCCAAGCAGGGGTGTCGCCGTCTGCACCAGGCTGACCCCGGATGCCCGCAGCGCCGTGATCTCGTTGCGCCGCGAGAGCATGCCCAGGCTGATGAGCATGGCGGCCAAGACCGCCGGCGGCAGGATCTGCGTGACAATCAGCGGGATCTTGAAGAGGAAATATCGCAGGATCGCGGAGAGCCCGGCGTGGTTCTTCAGGAGCAGGTCCAGACGGTCGAAGAAATCGACGATGAGATAGATGACGATGAATGCCAACATGATCGGGAGAAAGAGACCAAGGAACTCCCGAATCAGGTAGCGAGCGGTGACGGTTCCGGGCGTGAGACGCGACAGTGACATCGACTAGTTCTTTCCACGAGCGAAGCGCGCGCGCAGGGCTACGAGCCAGGTGGTGGCGCGCGATGGGTGCGCGGCGAACGACTCGCGGGCGGCACGGATCAGCAGAATCGTCGCGAGCAGAGAGAGCACGAGGTTGGGGAGCCACATCGCGAACGCCGCCGGCAAGACGCCGCGCTCGCCGAGGCTCTGGGACATGGTCAGCATGATGTAGTATCCGAAGATGACCGCGATACTCAGCGAAAACCCACGCGAACGCACCGCGCGCGTCGGCTGAATACCGAGGGGAATGCCGATGGCGGCAAACGCCAAGCACGCAAACGGAATCGAGAACTTGCGTTGCAGCTCGACCGCTTCGGCGAATGCCGGTTCCCCGGCTTGGCGCTTCGTTTCAATGAGGGTGCGGAGCTCCGCCATCGTCATCTCGCTGGGATCGCGCTCGCGTGCGCGCAGGTTCGTCAGTGCCGTGTTGAGGTCGAGCGTGATGTCGTACGTCGTGAAATCGGTACGATGATAGCTCTGATCCTTCTGGTCCAGTGAGTGTACGCTCCCGTCCAGCAGCCGCAGGGTCAGGAGATGCAACGGTTCGTTGGGCACCAGGATGCCGATCTTTGCGAAGATCGTGTTGCGCTGGGTCGTATCGCGCGTGTCGGAGATCAACACGCCGTGCAACATGCTCCCGGGGGGCTCGATGTGGTCGACATAGAGCACGAATCCGGCAAAATCGTCGGTGAAGACCTTCTCTTTGATGCCGGCACTGGCGCGACTCTTGGCGATTTCGTACAGGCCGCTACGCAACTGCGTGTTGCCCCACGGACGCGCGTACATTGAGACGAGCAACGCAACAAGGTATACGACCCCGGCGAAGACAGCCACCGGTTGCATCAATTGGTACAAGCTCACCCCCGAGGTCTTGAGGGCGATGATCTCGCTGTCGGAGGACAGTCGTCCGAAGGCCACCAGCACGGCAAGCAGCACTGCCATCGGGACAGTGACCTCGAGGAAGCCCGGCAGAATGTATGAGAACAGTTTCAGGACCTCGAGCGCGGGCACCCCTCGGTTGACCACCATCTCGACGAGCTTGAGAATGCGGGCGATCAGCAGGATGAGTGTGAATACGGCGAGCCCGAGCGCAAACGGCACCGCGATTTCGCGCAAGATGTAGTGGTTGATGGTGCGCACGAAACCCGAATCGTAATGAAACGTCGCAACCTTGTAAATCGGCGCAACCGGATGGAACCTGCCGAACGTTGCATCTACGGTATGCATTCCGTCCTCGCGTGGCTTACCGCCTTCCCGGCGCAGGTCCGTGTGGTGTACTGCGATGCGTCGGCATCGGAGCACACGGCCGCCGTCCGCACCCGCGCCGCCGCCGCCGGTATTCCGATCAAGGTGTGCCCTGCGGAGACCCTCGCAAAGCTTGGCAACACCCAGCGCCACCAAGGTGTGGTGGCGGAGTGCCAGCCGTTTCCGTACGTCGCACTCGATAGTGTGCTGGCCGAGAAACCCCGACTCGTGGTCTTGGCGGATCAACTCCAGGACCCACGCAACCTCGGAGCGCTCCTCCGGACCGCCGAAGCCGTGGGCGCACGCGCATTGATCATTCCGCGTGACGGGAGTGTCGCGGTCACCGCTACGGTCGAGGCGGCAGCCGCGGGGGCGGCAGCCCTGCTTCCCGTATGCCGCGTGACGAATATCGGGCGCACCCTTGCCGAGTTGAAGGAAGCTGGCTATTGGTCTGTGGGTCTTGCGCCGCGCGTGGGCCGGGACATTTT
Source organism: uncultured Binatia bacterium (SeqCode) (assembly GCA_964611965.1). Lineage (GTDB taxonomy): Bacteria > Desulfobacterota > Binatia > HRBIN30 > HRBIN30 > CAZTDK01. The sequence goes on from CAZTDK010000588.1 coordinate 4,058, forward strand.
CAAGTTCGAGCCGCCGGAATATATCGCGATGGTGCTGGGTGGCGAAACCGGCATCAGGCCTCTGGTGGTGAAGCAGTGTGATTTTCTTGTTTCGATTCCAATGGCGGGTCGTATCGAGTCGCTCAACGCCTCCGTCGCTGCAGCCGTGGTGCTGTACGAGATCTGGCGACGGTGGAGGGTAGCTTGACAGGGCCGGAGCGGTGTTGTAACAAGCACGTTTTACGCCAGAACTGTTCTGCGTACAGTGCGAAAGGGCCAAGACGGGAAACGAGCAGCGGTTGGGCCGATGTAGCTCAAAAGGTAGAGCGACTGACTTGTAATCAGTAGGTAGCCAGTTCGATTCTGGCCATCGGCTCCACAGAGTGCGGAGAGGTACCCGAGTGGCCAAAGGGAGCAGACTGTAAATCTGCCGGCGTACGCCTTCGGAGGTTCGAATCCTCCCCTCTCCACCAGGAAAGGTTGAAATATTGAAAGTAGCAATCGTGCGGGAGTAGCTCAGTTGGTTAGAGCATCAGCCTTCCAAGCTGAGGGTCGCGGGTTCGAGTCCCGTTTCCCGCTC
>CAZTDK010000589.1:0-4606 GCA_964611965.1 uncultured Binatia bacterium (SeqCode)
CCGATGCACATCGCCGGCACGGCAACCTACGATGCGGCGCCGCTCACCAAGGCGGACGGCGGAATCGACATCGACCGCATCCGCGCCTATGTCGAATCGCGGCTCCATCTCATTCCGCGCTACCGCCAACGCCTGCAGCAGACATGGTTTCGCAGCGCCCCGATCTGGGTCGACTACAAACACTTCAACATCCACTATCACGTGCGCCACAGCGCGCTGCCGAAGCCGGGTGACGAGCGCCAGCTCAAGCGCCTGGCGGCGCGGATCATGGCGCAACACCTCGACCTCTCCAAGCCACTCTGGGAAATCTGGGTCGTGGAAGGGCTCGATGGCGGTGAACGCGTCGCCATGATCAGCAAGGTCCACCATTGCATGGTCGACGGCGTGTCCAGCGTCGACCTCCTGAATGTCCTGCTGACCCCGTATCCTGTCGACCACGTTGAGCCCGGGCCCACGTACATGCCACGCCCGAAGCCCACGGACTGGGACCTGCTCTGGGAGACGGCGGGGAACGTCGCCCGCCTGCCCATCGAGATCGGCCGAAACGTCTCGGAATTGGTGAGCCAGGCAGGCGATCCGCGCTCGGACATACGCGTCGGCATGCGCACCGTACGCGACATGCTCACCGGCGGCTTCAGCAGCTTCCGCGTCTCCGCGACGCCGCTCAACCAAGCCGTCGGCCCGCACCGCCGCTTCGACTGGATGGCAATGAGTCTCGACGATATCAAACGTGTAAAGAACCGTCTCGGCGGCACGGTCAACGACGTCGTGTTGGCCACTGTTGCTGGTGCGATGCGTCGTTTTCTCGGCCGCCGCCGCGTGAATTTCACCGATCTCGACTTCCGCGTCATGGCCCCGGTGAGCATGCGGACGGCCGACCAACACGGTGAGCTGGGCAATCGCGTCTCGGCATGGATCGTCCCCATGCCGTTGGCCGAAGCCGACGCCCGCGGCAGGCTGGAGGCGATTCGCAAGACCACGGCCGAGCTCAAGGAGGCCAAGCAAGCCGTGGGCGCCGAGATGCTAACGCAAGTGGTCGGCTGGACGCCGTCGACCGTCCTCTCGCTCGCCTCGCGCATGGCGACGCGCGCCCTCCCCTTCAATCTCGTCGTGACCAACGTCCCCGGACCGCAGGTGCCGCTCTATATGCTCGGCTCGCGCATGCATGACAACTACGGGTTCGTGCCGCTCACCGATGGGTTGTGTCTCGGCATTGTCCTGTTCAGCTACGCCGGCCAGCTCTATTGGGGCTTTACGTGCGAGTGGGACCTGCTTCCCGACTTGCACGACCTCGTGGTTGACGTGCAGGAGTCATTCAAGGATTTGCAGCGCGCCGCTGACGCCATCGAACTGCGCGACGAAGCCGCGGCCAGGCCCGCGAAGTCGGCGCGAGGCAAACGCGTGCGGACCAACCGGCGTGCCACGACGAGCACCGCGGGCCTCGGGTCGGCGTAAGTTCTGGAGCCGTGGCTGGCGCTCCGCCCGGAGTGAGCTGATGGAAAAGCCGACGCTTACCAAAGTCGTCGCGTCGGGCCTGCTGTGGAGCCACGACTCTCTGCTGCTTTTGCGGCGCGCCCGAGATTTCAAAGGGATCAAACAAGGACGCGGACTGTGGGAGCCCCCCGGGGGCGTGGTCGAGATTGATGAAACCATCCCGGAGACCTTGCACCGAGAGGTCCTGGAGGAATCCGGCATCTCCTTGACCACGGCACCGACACTCGCAACGGTCTGTCACTATGCGATCGCCGATGACGCGCTCATCGCGCATCGCTTCCACATCCTGTACGCCGTCCAACTCCCGGAACCGGAGAGCGTGCGGCTCAGCGAAGAGCATGCTGACTATTGTTGGATCGATTCCGCCGAACGGCTGACGCTTCTGAACATGATCCCCGCCCTCGAAGACGTCGTGCGCCGCGCGCTCGTGGAGCAAGGACGGGCGATTCAGCGCTGACGCAATCCGGCACGCCCACGAACACGGCGGCGCCTGGAGCGGGCGGCCGGCTGGCGGCGCCGCGCCGCGGGGTTTCTATTGTCGGCGAGCATCAGGCTGGGGAGCGCCAGCAATACAACGATCATCGCGAGACCAACGGCCATTTCCAGCACCACTTCCGCCATAACAGCTCCTCAATCGCGCTTGCGACTCGGGTCATCCATTTGCCTTGGGTCGGTGCGGCGCGGTTCCGGGCGCAATGGATGTTCCGGCTGCCCCAACGCACGGCGAACAGCCGCAGGCTCGAGTCCCAAGGTTTCGCAGATGACGATGAAAGAGAACACGCCGCGATGCTCGCTACGCACCCACCCTTCCGCCTCGATACGCGGGCGTCCAATGGCCGTGCGGTAATCGCGAATGCCGTCTTCCAGCACCGCCATCATCAGCGCCTTGGTGCCGGTATACTCGCCGCGCCGTGGCTCTCCACCCCCGAGAGCCCCGAGCGCCCGCACTTCGCGCAAAATATCCGTCTCGCCGTCCATCCGTGATTCGCCCGATGGACTATTGTCGGGCGCGGCCGCCGCTCACTCAAGGGAAAAACATCGCGTCGCGAATTCTGGTTGACTGGAGTAAAGAGTTGCGCATCCGCAGCGCACGCGCCGTGCACTCGCTGCGTCCGTGGCGCACGCCGCTCGGATCGGAGCGGCGAGCTGCGGGGCTCAGGCGCGCCGTAGCACCTGGCCGGCGCGCGCGGCGCGATCGAAGCGTCCGTCGCGCACCACGACGGTGCCATTGAGGACCACGGTCTCGATGCCGGATGGTGAACGGTCGGGAGCGCGTCGCTACCGAGCTCGCCGACAATATCCAGGTAGGTCTCGGTCGAACCGGCGTGACGCTCGCGGGCAACCTCGGCGATGGTCATGCCGTCATAGTGCGCCTTGCCGCGGTGTGCGCCTTGCCGCGGTCCGGCACCCACAGGATCTGCGTATCCTCCCAGCGCATGCCCAAGTGCGGCAGCACCCAATTGAGCGTCGCCGCAGCGCGTTACCGTTGCTCCGGATCGGTCACCGCCTCGCGCAAGTTGGTCAAGGTCCACGGCGGCATGAACACCACCCATGAACACCACCAACGTCGTGTTGCCGCTCACGTAGGGAAAAGCATCACCTCGCTGACGGTCGTCAGGGCGCACACACCAGGGTGAGATTGTCTCGGTCCGTCGTGATACGCGGCACGGTGATGAGCGACTGGCTCCGCATGCGCAGGTAGACGCGCCCCTTCGTGAGCCGGGTGCTTCCGCGCAGCGGCACCCGAATCGAGAACGGCGCACTGCACAGGTTGGTATCGCTCGGCGCAACCGGTGGCGTCAGCCCGATCGCACCGGTCACCGGATCGCGCAGGTTCTGCAAGGCCGCCGTCAGCGTCGAGTACGAAATCGGATCCCGCAGTGAAGGTGGCCGCTGCACCTGGATGGTGCGCGCAACGCCCTGCGGAACACACCCGGGGAGATGCGGATCGACGTTGTTCAGGCACGCCACCACGTGGAACTCGCACGTGTGATCAGCGCCATCGAGATCGAAGTCGCAGCTGGGATCATTGTTCTTGCAGGTCTGGATATAATACGGGCGGCCACGGCGATCCGTCGCCGGCACGTTGTGCGGATTGACGACTGACAGCTCCAATAGGCAGGCGTGACGGTCGGCCAGCGTCGAGCCGTTGGCGTTGCCCGGGATCAGCTCGTAGGAACACGCCGCGCTGCAGCCGTCGCCGCTGATCACGTTGCCGTCGTCACACTGCTCCCCCACCTCCAGGATGCCGTTGCCGCACACCGCCGGCGCGCCTGGCGATGGAGTCGCCGTCGGGACTTGGGTTGCCGTCGGCGTCGGGCTGGGCACTCCTGGGAACGTCGGGGTCATCGTCGCAGTGACCGACGGCGTCCACGTCGAGTTCGCGATGGCGGATGGCGTCGACGTCGGTGCCGGCATTCCGGAGGGTGAAAGGATCAGCAGAGTGATGGATGACGCCGGGAAGGTCGCCGTGAACCCGGTCGGAGCGACCACCTGATCCGCGAGGTGAACGATGGAAGCCAGGTTTGCGGCACTGTACGCGTATACCTGTGCGTCGGCTGCCGCGGTGAAGCCGCTGAGGCCCACGTTGCTGCTCAGCGCTTGCGCGCTCTTATTGACGATCATCAGCGTCAGCTTGCCGTCGGTTGTGCGTTGCGCCGCGTAGACGGCGAGCTGGTCCTGATTCGCACTCGTCGCCGCGACGCTCACGTCGCCGAAGTGGGCGTGCGCGCCATCATAGTTGAGGTACATCCGGAAGGCATACGCCGCGGGCTGCGCGGAGCTCGGCGGGCTCCACATCGTCGCGAGGTCGAGGGCTTCGCGACCGAAGATGCCGAGCACGTCCGCCTGCGCCAGCGCACCGTTGATGTGCTCCACACCGCCCCAGTTGTACTCGCTGATCGCCAGCTTCGTGCCCGGGTAGTCGCTGCTCACCCAGTCGTGCATCAGCGGGATCAACTGCACCGGCGTGGCAATCCAACTCTCATCCGTGTAGCTCGGATCCCACAAGGAGCGGGTCGAGCGCAGGCGCAACGCCTGTGTCGACGCTCCCCCCGCCGGCGACAGGCTCACACCGGATGCCTGCGGATAGTAGTGGATATCGACGTAGTCG
>CAZTDK010000590.1:0-4597 GCA_964611965.1 uncultured Binatia bacterium (SeqCode)
CCTGGAACGCATCAAGGAACGCGCCCCTACCCCGCAAGTCATCATGCTGACCGCCACCAAGACGGTGAAGACCGCGGTCACCGCGATGAAGCTGGGGGCTTTCGACTATGTGACGAAGCCTTTTGACGTCGACGAGTTGATCCTCATCGTCGAGCGTGCCGTCGAGTCGACGGCCTTGGCGCGGGAGGTCGAGGCCTTACGCGCCGAAGTCGGCATCCGCTTTGGTTTCGAGAACATCATCGGTCGCGCCGCCAAAATGCAAACCGCGTTGCGAACCGTTTCAATGGTCGCGCCGCTCAAGACCACCGTGCTCATCACTGGCGAGAGCGGCACCGGGAAGGAGCTGATCGCCAAGGCCATTCACTACCACAGCCCGCGCGCACAGCAGCCGTTGATTACGCTCAATTGCGCCGCCATTCCCGAAAACCTGCTCGAGAGTGAGCTCTTCGGCCACGAGCGCGGTTCCTTCACCGACGCCTACGCCAAGAAGTTGGGGCAGTTCGAGCTGGCGGACCAAGGCACGCTCTTCCTCGACGAGATCGGCGACATGCCCTCCAATACCCAGGCGAAGATCCTCCGCGTCCTCGAGCAGGGCGAGTTCAACCGTATCGGCGGCGAGCGTCCGGTCCGGGTGGACGTGCGCGTCGTCGCGGCCACCAATCGCGATCTCCACAAAGGCATGCGCGAAGGTACCTTCCGATCCGACTTGTACTATCGCCTCAACGTCGTTTCGGTCCATCTGCCGCCGCTACGCGAACGCCGTGAGGATATCGTCGCGCTCATGCAGCACTTCCTCAAGGCCAAGGCCAATGAGCTGAAGATTCCCGAGAAGACCTTCAGCAGCGAGGCCCTCGACATGCTCCTGCAGTATTCCTGGCCCGGCAACGTCCGCGAGCTTGAAAATCTCGTCGAGCGCGCGTTGGTGCTGTCGCACGAACAAGTCATGACCCCCGACGACCTACCTCAGTACTTGAACAATGGTGAACGGACGACACATCCCGCTCAGCAAAGCGTCCTGCGCGGCGAGACACGCCTGAACGAAGCCGTCGACCAGTTCGAGCAGGACCTGATCCAACGGGCGCTCGCGCAGGCCGAGTACAACCAGACGCGCGCCGCGGAGCTTCTCGGAACGACTCGCCGCATTCTGAAGTACAAGATGGATAAGCTTGGGATTGCGGGCGAGGGAGACGCCGCGCAGTAGGGGCGATCGGCTAGGTGCGCGCCGCGACATCGGTCACCGCGTCTCCTGCTACCAATTTGCTATCCGTCCGGTGATCGAGCAACGGGGACTGCGCGGCTACACTGTAGGCAATGTCATCTGGATCGAAGCGAAAACGAGGAGTCCCGCGAGGAATCGGTTGAATTCACGCTCGCGAATTTCCTAGAGTCCGTGCCACCTAATCAGCAGGTCGAAATCGCCGACCTCGCGAAATCAGCCTACCGAGCGAATTCAGGAATAAACCGACTTTTCGATCTGATCAATACGCCGGAGTTGCAGCTGCACTGCCCGCACGACTCGTGTAATGGCTTGCGATTCTTCCGCTGGATCGGCAAGGAGGAACCTGGCCTTGTTACAGAGGCGTTTCGCTCCATCTACCTGACGTACCTATGTGCCAATTGCCAGCGCACAACAACGACCTTTGCACTTGCTGCGAAAATACATGTAGCCCAGCTGGCACCTGGTCAGTGCTGCAAATTTGGAGAGTTACCCCCCTTTGGTCCTCCTAAGCCTGCTCGACTGATTACGCTAATCGGCCCGGACCGCGAAGAGTTCCTCAAGGGGCGCAGGGGCGAGAACCAGGGTCTCGGTGTTGGAGCGTTCATCTACTACCGTCGCGTCGTCGAGAATCAAAAGAACCGTATCCTCGCCGAGATTATCAAAGTCGCCGAGAAGCTGAACGCTGAACCGGAAACGGTGAGGGTGCTACGGCGCGCCGTCGAGGAAACGCAGTTCTCGAAGGCCCTCGATATGGCGAAAGGGGCGATCCCGCAAAGCCTGCTCGTCAATGGCCACAGCCCGCTGGCGCTGCTTCACGGCGCGCTCAGCGATGGCGTGCATGGGCGCTCGGACGAAGAGTGCCTTGAGATCGCGAGCAGCGTGCGCGTCGTTTTGTCAGATCTATCCGAACGCCTTGGTCATGCATTAAAGGATGAAGTCGAACTGACGAAGGCCCTTAGCGCGCTGATGAACCGGAAGAAACACTAGTCCCGGATGCTCAATCATCACGGTGCGCATGCTCGTTTCCGCGATGGCGAATCACCGCCGCAAGATCAGCCATCGCACCCCCCGACGACTCGCCCTTGAACCAGTGCGTGTAGGCCTTCAGCGTCAACTTGGGATTCTTGTGGCCGAGGAGCTTGGAGACCTGGCTCACTGGTTTGCCGAGGCCAATGAGCAGCGAGGCGAACGTGTGACGCAGCGCATGTGGCCCGACCTCGGGCAGCGCCGGCTTCGCCTACGGCACCACCCCCCACCTGATGTTCAACGCGGTCAGCGTGCCGTCGTTCATCATGGATTGCAACGCGGCGTTGAAGGCACCGACCAGGGTGCTGTGCGGCGGAAAGGCAAACGCGAGTTGGTCGCCGCTGATCAACGTACCCAACGTTTTCAATTGGCCGGGATTGCCGCGCGCAAAGGTGTTGGCTGCGACGCTGTCGAGCACCGCCCCCGCGATCGTCCCGGTCAACACGGCGCTCACGATCTGCGGATCGGTTGGCGCGGTGGTCACCCGGGCGGCACCGAACGAGTTGATCGCGGTCTGCTCGTTGGTCGTTCCGGACTGTGCCCCGACGATGTTCGTAGGGTCGAGCTTGAATTGCGCGAGCGTCTCAATCTCGCCCGCCGGTACCAGGAGCACCTCATCGACGGTAACGTAGGGGGTCGAGAAGCTCACCAACTGCTGCCGCTGGGCGGTAATCGTCACGCCATCAGCGAGCACATCGAACTGCCCGCCATTCACCGCATTGAAAACCCCCTGGAAGCTCGTCGGCTCGAACTGCGCAACGCAGTTGAGCCGCCGGCAGATTTCACCCACGGTGTCGTAATCCCAGCCAAATCCCTGTCCGCTCAAGTCGATATAGTCGAACGGCGGGGAGGACGTCTCGACCGCCACCGACACTGCACGCCCGTGCAAGTCAGGCAGCTGTGAACAACCGCTGAGCGCCGCATTCACTGCGCCCACCAACTCATCGATCGTGATGACCTGGTCATGGTTCGCGTCGCCAGCCGTGCATTCGGAAGGCGGCGCAGAGCCCAGGTCGATGTTCACCATGGTGATAATCTCGTCGACGGTGACCTCGCCGTCGCCGTTGCAGTCGCCCGCACATCCCGACGGGGGCAGACTGCTACCGTAGAGCGACAGGATTCCGCTGCTGTCGTCCGGTTGCAGGCGATCGAGGTCGCTCACCCGGCTGTTCATGATCGCGTTGACCGTCTGCCCATGCGCGTCAGGATGATCGAGGCCGAGGACGTGACCAAAGTCGTGCAACAGCACGCGGCGGATGTCATAGGCCGGCTGGCCGTTCGGAAACTGCAACGGGCCGTCGTAGGCGTTCCACGACACGGTGCTGTTCACAAAGACCGGAGCGTTGATGATGCCGCCGCTCTGATCCCAGCAGTCGTTCACCAGTTCGAGGATGTCGCCAAAGCCCATACCGCAGAAGGTAGAGCGGAAGATCACCGGATTGTTTCCGATCGGCCCGGTATTGACGCACACGTGGGTTCCTGGTGTGGAGCTGCACGGATCGAAGAGTTGCCCGCCCACCGCCACGGTAAACTGAAAGTTCGCGCCGCTGCTGTTCCACTCCGTCGCCGCGCTCAGCACGTTCTGGTCCCAGGTTAGGGTCCCGTTGGCCAGCGGGGGCAGCGTTGGAGCTCCGAGGAATGTCTCGACGGTTGCGGCATGCTGCGCCCAGTGAATGCACTGGCCGCTGCTTGTTTGAATGCAAGCAAAGCCGAACGCCCTGTTGACGGCGAACAGCGTGAAGAGGGTCACGATTGCGGGTGTCGCAAGTGCACAACTTCCCGATCGCTTCGTGGTCTCATGCATTCGCACATCCGGCTCGCGTTCCAGGCTCGAGTCACCGAGTACCCTGCGCGTTCGATATCGCGTCACGCACGTAAAGCGCAAGGTCAGAACCCGCTTAAGGCTGGGGGAAAACCAAGTGGCAAGCGCGGAGAACATACTTAGAGAGCCTCAGGCTGAGCGGAGAACGTCAATAGATCCGGGAGGGGATCCGCTCATGCTGAGGCTCTCGAAGCATGGGGCTGGGTCTTTTCAGCAGCCTGCTCGTGGATGTGTCACGCCGGGTTTGCTGGTGCCGGGGCGGCGTCGCCTTCGCGCTCTTCTTGCTCGGCCGCGCCAGGCGTCCAAACAAGGCGGCATAGAGATCCGGTGCGCCCTCGTCCTCGGCGGCGCGGGCACCGCGTCTCAGCGCGGCCAGATGTCACGCCAATATTCAGCCGAGCGCTCCCGAGACATGTCGCGTTGCAGTCATGGCGGAGATGAGCCTGGGAGCGACGTCTGGAACACTGCCAAACAGCCGGCGCAGTCTGCAGCGGTCGTCTGGAACATTGCCAAACGACCGGCGCAGTCTG
>CAZTDK010000591.1:0-4596 GCA_964611965.1 uncultured Binatia bacterium (SeqCode)
CGGGCGCGGCTGTGGCACGCATAGTCGGTCACGCCAACAGAAGGAGCACGCCATGGTCGACCTGCAGGAAATCGAAGCCATCAAGCGGTTGAAGTACACATATTGTCGCTGTCTCGACGAAAAACGCTGGGACGAGATGGCGCAGTGCCTCACCGAGGACGCCACCTCAGCCTACGGCGACGGCCAGTACTCCTTCAGCGGCCGCACAGCGATCATGCAATTCCTGCGCGATGCCCTGGCCGGGCATCATATGATTACCGCGCATCGCGTCCATCAGCCCGAGATCGACCTGACCAGCGCAACCACCGCGACGGGCATCTGGGCGCTCGACGACGTCGTGATCGAAACCAACGCGAACTTCGTCATCCGCGGCAGCGCCTTCTACCGCGACGAGTACGTCAAGATCGGCGGGCAGTGGAAGATCCGGCACACCGGCTATCAGCGCCTCTACGAAGAAATGTTCTCCCGGAGCGACACGCCCAGCTGGAAGCTCACGGTCAACCGCTGGGCCGCGAAGTAGGACCCTGTCGCTTCATTCGCGCGAAGCGCGCCCTGGGTACCAAATAGTAAACGTCTTTTGTATGTTGAGTATTTTCAGTATCGTCTCTCTTGGGATCAATTGACGGAATACTAAAAATATAATATCGATGAACCTTATATCGAAGCATTCAGCTTTTGGGGGCGGGTGAAGGTCGTGCGATGCAGGGGTTCGGTCAGCCCCCATCGTCCGCGACGTTCCATATGATCGCGCCGCGACGACCATGGCAGGCTTCGCCGTGTGCGCCGACTGCGCCCGCGAGTACCACGATCCCGACAACCGCCGCTTCCATGCCGAGCCGATCTCCTGCCCGGCCTGCGGGCCACGCCTGTCGTTGAGGAACAGCGCTGGGCGCATGCTGGACGGGGATCCGGTTCGCGAAGCGGCAGCGCTGCTCGCCGCCGGCGCCGTCATCGCCATCAAGGGCCTCGGTGGGTATCACCTGGCCGCCGCCGCGGAGCATGCAACGGCGGTGGCGGCGCTGCGCGGCCGCAAGCATCGCGAGGACAAGCCGTTTGCCGTGATGATGCCCACCCTTGCGGCGGCGCACGCGTTGGCGGTTCGTGCCGGCGACCTTCTGCTGCTGAACAAGATCGACCTCCTGCCGCACCTGCAGTTTGACCTCCAGCGCTGTCTGGAATATGTGCGCCGCGTCAACCCCAGGCTGCGCGTCGTTCCGATATCCGCGCAGCGTGGCGATGGCCTCGAGACGTGGTACATGTGGCTGCGCGCCCGCATGACTGCACCGGCGACGCGCGCGGACATGCGGTGACATTGTGGGCACGCTCCTGGTCTTGGGTTTTCTTCTTGGTGTTCGGCACGCGCTCGAAGCCGATCACGTGGCCGCGGTTGCCGCGTTGGCAACGCGTTCGTCCTCGTGGGGCCAGACCGTTCGAGTCGCTGCCGTCTGGGGTGTCGGGCACACCCTGGCGCTCATCCTGTTCGGTGCGGTCGTGCTCGGGTTCGAAGCGGCGATCCCGCCGCGAGTCAGCGATGGCTTCGAGGCGGTGGTCGGCATCGTTCTGATCGTCCTCGGAATGAATGTACTGCGGCGTCTCCGCGCGGCGCGCATGCATTTCCACATTCATGAGCATCCCGACGGCGTGCGGCATTTTCATGCGCACACCCACGAGACGGCGGGGTCCCACGCGCCGCAGCACGCGCACGTTCATCCGCGCGGTTTGCTCGGACGGGCGGTGCTTGTGGGTGGTCTGCACGGTCTGGCCGGCTCGGCCGCACTTGTCTTGCTGTCGCTGCAGACGATTCATTCCAGTAGCCGCGCGCTGCTGTACCTGGGTGTATTCGGCGCCGGGTCGGTTCTGGGTATGGTGCTGTTCGCCCTCGTCATCACCGTTCCGCTGCGCTCGATGGCGTACGTGCCGCGCTGGGCGGCGCACGGTGTCGAGGCAATGGTGGGCCTCGCCAGCATCACGGTTGGGCTGTGGATCACCGTGCACGCACTGTGATTGACCGCCGATCCGCCAGATCGGCCTGGCCCAGGGACAAGGGCGTGCACGGTTGCGCCACAGCGGAGGCGAGGTTAGTATCCGCCTCCCCACAATGAAGAGAGTGTACTTGCAAAGCCTCGGCTGCCCCAAGAATCTGGTGGACAGCGAGATGATGCTCGGGCTGATGGCGCGCGACGGCGCGGAGATCGTCCTCGATCCCGCGGCCGCCGATGTGCTGATCGTCAACACGTGTGGGTTCATCGATGGCGCCAAGCGTGAATCGGTCGATGCCATCCTGGAGCTGGGCAGGCTCAAGGAATCGGATCCGACAAAGCGACTCGTCGTGACCGGTTGCTTGGTCCAACGCTACGGCAGCGAGTTGCAGGATTCGTTGCCGGAAGTGGACGCGTTCCTTGGAACGGGAGATTTCACCCGCGTATCGGAGATGCTCGACGACGGTCTGCCGGATGCCTCCAGCTACGGCGGCGCGGCACATCTGCTCCCAGACCTGGCGATCCCGCGTACCCGTACCGGACAGTTTTTCAGCGCCTATCTCAAGGTGTCGGAGGGCTGCGATCACACCTGCAGCTTCTGCATCATTCCGAAAATCCGCGGCCGCCACGAGAGCCGGCCGCTGGATTCGGTGCTCGCCGAAGCCGCGGCGCTGGCGAACGACGGCGTCGTCGAGCTCAACCTCATCGCCCAGGATCTGACGGCGTATGGCCGCGATCGCCGCGACGGGACGACGTTGAGCAGCCTGCTGCGCGAGCTGGTGAAGATCGACCGGCTGCGCTGGATCCGATTGCTCTACAACTATCCGCGCTACGTGACCGACGAGCTGCTCGATACGATCGCCGCCGAAGAGAAGATCTGCTCGTACATCGACATGCCGCTGCAGCACATCAGCGACCGGATGCTGCGTGTCATGCGGCGCGAGCGCGACGGTGCCACGGTGCGCCGCTTGATCGCGCGCCTCCGCGATCGCATTCCCGGGGTCGCGATCCGCACGGCTTTCATCGCCGGCTTCCCGGGCGAAACGGAGGCCGACTTTACCGAGCTCCTCGAATTTGTCCGCGAGACCCGTTTCGAGCGCGTCGGGGTTTTTCGTTATTCGCAGGAAGAAGGCACGGCGGCGGCGACGCTGGGTGATCAAGTTCCCGAGCCGGTGAAGCGCCGGCGCCAGCAGGCGTTGATGCGCGCCCAGGCAGGGGTTGCGGCAGCAGTCAATCACCAGTTGATTGGCACCGACCAGGCGGTGTTGGTGTGCGGGACCGACGACCGCGGCCGTCTCTACGGGCGCCTGCCGACGCAGGCCCCGGATATCGATGGCGTGGTCTACTTGCGCGGCGAGGCGGCGGTGGGCTGGATCACTCGGGCTCACGTCCGGCGCGCGTCCACCTACGACTTGTACGCCGACGTGCTGTCGCCCGCGGTACAAATCGGCGTTGACACGCGGACCCAATGTCTCTATGGTCCGCCGTCCTTATAGGAATGCCATATGCGGAAACCGGCGTTGAAAGCTGCACGTGACAAGCTCGTCGAAATGCGGCGACAAGTCCTACGCGAAATCAGCAACGACCTGAAGCAAGGTCGCGAGGGTAGCAAAGAAGAGGGCATGGATACCTATGACCTCGCCAGTGAGGAGCGCGATCGCGGGATCAGCTTCATTCTCACTGACCGCGAGCGTGAGAAGGTTCAGGCCATCCAAGAAGCGCTCGATCGCGTCGATGCGGGTACCTACGGGATTTGCGAGAGTTGTGAGCAGGACATCAGCCCGGGCCGGCTCAGCGCCTTGCCATTCACCCGGTTGTGCGTGAACTGCCAGGCGGAGGCCGAAAAAGAAGCCAAGGCCTCACGCAACTACGACGACGAGCGCGCCTATCGCAAGCTCGGCGTTACCGACGTCGACGAAGAAAACACGTAGGGCCCTGCGGGCGGCATACTTCTATGGCCCGCTCCCCATTGGGTCGCTGCGGGCTGCCAAGCCCGACAGGCTGCGGGTGAGGCGCATCTCGCGCGCGTAGCAGGTGGCAGGTGGCGCGTGGTCGGAACGATAGGCAACGAGCCACGAGCCACGCGCGGCCAAGTGCGAGGCTCACCCGTTGCCGCGACGACGCGCTGACGATCTTCCGCGCCGCGATTGACGCGGCCGATCCGGCGCAGCTGGTAGCCGCGCATCTGCACCGTGATGGTCGGCAGGTCGTCCTGACTATCGACTCGCGCGTTGCCGATCGCTGGAGCGGTCCGACGTTGGTCGTTGGCGGTGGCAAGGCCGCGGCACGTATGGCTGCGGGCTGCGAGTCGATCATTGGTGCCGAGCATGTTCGCGGGACTGTCGTCGTCGCCGACGGCTGCGGAGCCGACCTGCAATCGATCGCCGTAGTCGAGGCGGGACATCCACTCCCCGACGCTCGTGGCGGGGCCGGTGCGCGGCGGCTGTTGGATTTGGTTGCGCACCAGGGACCCGAGAGAATCCTGTGTCTCATCAGCGGCGGCGCTTCCGCTCTGCTCGCCTGTCCGCGTCCTCCGGTCACTTTGGCGGATAAGATCGTCCTGACGCGACTGTTGTTGGAGTGCGGCGCCTCGATCGACGCGCTCAATACCGTGCGT
>CAZTDK010000592.1:0-4595 GCA_964611965.1 uncultured Binatia bacterium (SeqCode)
GGTGAACCCGGGCCCGATCGATCACTACGTGGTCAGCGCCGCGAACCCGCAAACCGCCACGACGGTGTTCAGCACCACCGTCACGGCGCAGGACCAGTACAACAATACGGTGACCACCGACAGCTCGACCGTGGTGACCATGAGCGGCACCGGCAGCGTGCAGTTCGACAGCGACGGCAACGGCATATACGGCGACAGCACGAAGACCTTGTCGAGCGGCACGTTCACCATCAACACTCGGGACAACACCGCCGAGACGATCAACATCACCGCCACCGACGGCAACAGCAAGACGGGGACACTGAGCGGGTTGATCATTGGCGTGGCACCGGTGAGCGGCGATTACCGTTCGCAGACCACCGGTCCCTGGACAACAGCCGCCAATTGGCAAACGTTCAATGGCACGACCTGGGTGACGGCAGGCACATCCCCAACGTCGGCAAACGGGGTCATCACGGTTCGATCCCCGAATACGATGACGGTGAGCACGGGTACTGTTACCGCGGACCAGGTCATTGTGCAGTCCGGTGGCCAGATTACAGTCAATGGTGGCAATCTGACTCTCAATAACGGGACGGGGACCGACTTGGACGTTTACGGCACGGTCGATGCCTTGGCCAACACATTGACGATCAATGCGAGCGGGGCTGTGGTGGTTGAGTCCGGCGGACTGTTGCGAGGCTCGGGCGGCACTATTACCACCACAGGCACTCTGACATTCAACGCGGGCGCAACCTACCAGCATAATCGGGACGGCGGAACTATTCCCACTGCGACGTGGAACAGCGCGTCCACGTGTAGTATCACGGGCATCACTTCGACCGTTCCCACTGTTGCCTCGTTTAACCAGACGTTTGGCAACTTCACTTGGAACTGCCCCAACCAGACTGGAAGCATTGTGCTGGCTGCAAACCCGACGACGGTCAACGGCGACTATACGGTTACGAGCACGGGGACAGGATCTTTGACCGGTGTCAGCGGTAACACTGCTTACGCATTGACGGTAGGGGGCGACCTCAACATCCAAGACGCCTTCGCGTTAGGCAGTGGCGGCAATGCAAATAGGACGCTCACAGTCAGTGGCGATTTGAACATTCTGAGCGGCGGGAGCTTTACCTTCAACAGTGGGAATAACGGAGGCCCGACGTATACGCTTAACCTTGGTGGTTCCTTCAATCAGACGGGGGGAACCTTTACCCACAGTGGCGACACCTTAACCTTCAACTTCACTGGGAGTGGAAAGACCTTCACTCAGTCCGCTGGCACCTTCACGACGACCGCTATAAATTTCAACGTAAGCTCCGGCGCGTCGCTGACGCTGAACAACGACTTTGCGGTGTCCAGCGGGCACACCTTTACGGTCAACGGCACCCTTAACACCGGCACCAGCACGCTCAGCGGTACCAACGCCGTGGCCGTCAGCAGCGGGGTGCTCGCCAGTGCGGCGGGTGCAACGGCTGGGACGGTGAGCAGCCCGGTCACGACCTCCGGCACGTCACCCCACCTCCGGCCAGGCGATGCCGGCGGAGTCGGCACGCTCAACACCGGCGTCTTGACGTTGGGTGGGACGACTCCGTCGATCGACTTCGATCTGAGCGGCTCATCGAACACCTCAGGTAGCGGGGTCAACGACCTGATCGGTGTGACGGGCAACTTGACGGTGAGCACGACAACGACGGTGAATGCCACACTGAGCGCGACGCCCAGTGCCTCGATTACTTATACGCTGCTGACGTATACGGGTACCACAACCGCAACCACGGCGTCATTCACCATCGGAACAATCAGCCCCGCGGCCGTTACGCAGACTCTCAATCTTGATACGACCAACAAGAAGCTCACCCTCACTCTGGTCTATGCGACACCGACGCCGACAAGAACGCCCACCAACACCCCGACGATTACGAATACTCCCACCAACACGCCGACGATTACGAATACTCCGACCAATACGCCAACGAATACAAATACTCCGACGAACACGCCGACGAATACGAACACGCCGACCAACACGGCAACGCAGACCCCCACGGTGACGAACACACCGACGAACACCCCAACCAACACACCGACGAATACCCCAACCAACACACCGACGAACACCCTTACCAACACGCCGACGAACACCCCGACGAACACCCCGACGAACACGCCGACGAACACCCCGACCAATACGCCGACGGTCACTCCGACGAACACCCCGAGGACGCGGATTCAGATTCTGTAAGAGGTCCGCACGCGGTGGTGTGGATCCTCTAGCGCCTGAAGGGGAATGGTATGCTGTACACGAGCGGCGGGTCTGAAAGGCCCACCGCTCTTTTCTTCCGCAAACACTATGGGACAGGGACAAGTGTCGAGTGACAAGTAAAAGGCTTGCGGATTCCTTGTTGCATTTTGACTGCCGCGGATGGGGCACCTGGCCTCGCGATCCCGCCTGACGTGTTGGCAGCTGCCGAAAAATTTTCCGCTGGCGGGCACGGCCGCGACCAGCCGTTATTTTAATGGGGCCGTTGCCCATTTGTTTCTTGGCGGCGGGATAGGTCCAGGGACGGCCACGGTTTTTGCCTTGGCTCTGCTGCTCGCGTACCTTGGGGGCGTTGTTCGAATGTCCGAATTGGGAGCGCACTGGCGTCGCTAGCACTGCGCGGCTTAGTGGGGGCTCCCACCACAACAAGTACAACGAGCACGGCAATGGCGACACAACGATGGAAGAGGTGATCCTATGACGAAGTTTCGGGCGACCGGCATCCGGTTAATATTTGCGGCGGGCATCGTTGGTGCGGTGCTCTCGACGCAGGCGACCGTGGCCTCAGCGGCCGAGATGGCGTTGACCGACGATGCGTACGTCATCTCGAACTCCGCTACGCAGCACGGCACCCAGACGTCGGCTCTGGTCAAGGGCTCCGCCACCAGCGCGATCACCAACACGACCTTCGTCAAGTTCAGCCTGGCGAATCTGCCTCCAGGCACCACGGGAGCCGATGTCTCCAAAGCCACGTTGACGTTGTTTGCCAACACGATCACCGTGCCCAGCGCCGGCACCGTGTCGTTCCTGGTGTCCGGCGTGCAGTCGACGTGGGCCGAGACGACATTGACCAACGCCAACACGCCGGGGACGGATCCGGTACCGATCGCGTCCATTTCATTGCCCGCGGCATCAAAGAAAACCTTCGTGGAAGTCGACGTCACTAATCTGGTGAAGGCGTGGATCGATGGCGTGCAGGTGAACAACGGCATTGCCTTCGTGCCGGTGCCGCCACCCACTGGCACGACCACCTTGAAGCTTGACACCAAGGAAACGACAAACACTTCACATCCGGTTTCGTTGGATATTACACTGGCCGGTGGCGGCGGGTCCGGCGCCACCGGTGCCACGGGTCCGACCGGTGCCACGGGTCCGACGGGTGCCACGGGCGCGACCGGGGCCACAGGACCGGTCGGTGCGACGGGCGCCACTGGTCCGACCGGTACAACGGGCGCCACTGGTAGCACCGGCGCAACTGGATCCGCGGGAGCCACCGGCGCAACGGGTCCCACGGGTGCGGTTGGTGCGACCGGTGCCACGGGTCCAACCGGTGGCACCGGCGGGACGGGCGCGGTAGGCGCGACAGGAGCCACCGGACCTGCGGGCACAACCGGCGTGACCGGCGGCACAGGCGGCACGGGTGCGGTTGGGGCGACCGGCGCCACGGGTCCAACCGGCGGCACCGGCGGGACGGGTGCAGCAGGTGCGACCGGGGCGACCGGACCGACTGGATCAACGGGCCCGAGCGGCGGTACGGGTGGCGTCGGCGGAACGGGTGCAGCAGGCGCCACCGGGGCGACCGGACCGACTGGATCAACGGGCCCGAGCGGTGGCACGGGGGGCGTCGGCGGAACGGGTGCAGCAGGTGCGACCGGGGCGACCGGACCGACCGGATCAACGGGCCCGAGCGGCGGTACGGGTGGCGTCGGCGGAACGGGTGCAGCAGGCGCCACCGGGGCGACCGGACCGACTGGATCAACGGGCCCGAGCGGTGGCACGGGGGGCGTCGGCGGAACGGGTGCAGCAGGTGCGACCGGGGCGACCGGACCGACCGGATCAACGGGCCCGAGCGGCGGCACGGGCGGCGTCGGCGGGACGGGTGCGGCAGGTACGACCGGGGCGACCGGACCGACTGGAGCAACCGGTCCGAGTGGCGGCACGGGTGGTACTGGCGGGACGGGCGCTACCGGTGACACTGGCGCAACCGGTCCGCAGGGCCTGGTGTGGCAAGGCGATTGGAGCGACAGCGCGGTTTACAGCAAGAACGACGCGGTGGCCTTCGCGGGCTCAAGCTACATTAGCTTGACTGACAACAACACGGGCCCGGACAATGAGCCGGACATCGACACGACCGATTGGAGCCTGCTGGCGCAGCAGGGGCAAATGGGAGATCCGGGGCCGGGTGGCCCTCCGGGCAACACCGCCACCAACGTGCAAATCCTCTTCAGCAGCGGCAGCTCAAGCCTCGGTGCCAGCCAGTTTGTCGGGAACGGCACTAGCAGCGCGACCGAGGGGGTCACCCAGCAGATCATGGCGATGGGCGGCACCGTCAGTGGCTTCCGCTGCTACG
>CAZTDK010000593.1:0-4591 GCA_964611965.1 uncultured Binatia bacterium (SeqCode)
ACGTGAGGAACGCCATCCAGTGTGCCGCGCCGTGCATGAACGGCGGCGCCGGCAGCGAACGTCCGCTTCCATTGCCGGCCGCCGCGGCGACCGCGGCCACCGACTCGAGCTTCGGTCCAATCAGTGGGGCGCCGCCGAGCGCCGCGAAGAAGATGTCCTCCTGCCGCCAAAGAACGCCCTTCGGGAAGCCGGTCGTCCCGCCGGTGTACAGGATGTAGAGATCATCACCCGACCACGTGAGTGGCGGGCGCTCGGCCGATGCCTCTTGCAGGGTGGCTTCGTAATCGACGGCGCCCGGCAGGAGGGCGTGGCCCGATTCGTCCGCCACCTGAATGAGCACCTGGAGGTGCGGCAGCTCGCTGCGAATCTTCTCCAGCATCGGTGCGAAGCGGGCATGGTAGATCAACGCACGGCAATCAGCATCGTTCAGCAGGTAGATGAGCTCGTTCTCGACATAGCGGTAGTTGACGTTGAACGGCGCCACGCGCGCCTTGTAGGCGCCCACCATGCCCTCGAGGTACTCGGTGCCGTTGTAGAGGTAGAGGCCGATGTGATCCTGCCCGGACTCGAAGTTCTGCAGTGTCGCGCGTTCCTGATGACAGCCGAGCCCATGCGCGCGCAAGACGTTGGCCAAGCGGCGCGTCCGATCGGTAAACTCTCGCCAGGTCAGGCGGCGATCACGAAAGACGATACACTCACGCTCCGGTACGGTTGCGGCGATGGCTTCGCTGATCTCGGCAAGATTGAAATCCATGGCTGGTGGGCTCCTTCGTGGACGGCCGACTAGAGCTGTTCTCTGTGTCCCCGCGCCTCTGCGCGAGAAGCTTTTGTCCCGTCAGGGTAGCTTTGCCAGCCTCTGGTGACGAAGGCAACGGCAGCAGGCCTCCGACCTCCAGTAGGTTGAGGCGCAGCACGCTGGAGACGGTGAACCGCACCTCGCGTGAAGAGAGGAACGACCCGACGCGCAGCGTGCCGTCGAGGTCGTAGGGAACCTCGCCCAGCAGGACTGCATCCGGCGCAGCGGCGCTGAGCTTGGCGAACGGCACCGCCATGCGTACTTCGAGTTGTGACGCTGCATGCGCCGGTACGATCACGCTGCCGGCGCTGCTCCCTGTCGCGAGCTCGTGTCCGCCGATGCGCAGCTGGCAAGCGGTGGCCCGGGCAGGCAGTCCAAAGGCGTTTGGATTCTCCACCGCCAATATGAATCGAACGACCGTGGTGCTGGACGAGAGCGACTCGACCAGCGAAGCGTTCAGGGTCACGGTCGGTGCCGCGAAGTCTCCTGGCAGCACCGCGCGCAGACTGCACGCGGAAATCGAGAGCAGGAAAGCCGCGAGGGCTGCGATGCCGTTGAGCAGCGGCGCCCGGCGGAGCCGCATTCGCCGCGCGCCTTCAACTCGTGGCGTGAGCGTAACCGTTCTCCGCCCTCAGCGCTTCAGAATGACGAACGCGGCACGCAGACGCTCGGCCTGCTCCTGCACCGATGCCAGTCGCCGGGCGCGGGTGAGCGCTTGAAAGACATCGACCTCGCTGGCTTCACCGCGGCGATCGGTTGATTCGCGGATCGCATCGAGGATCTCGTGGATCAGCCGCGGAATCTCCCTTTGCGGAATGACGAGATCGCCGCGACCGAGTGTGCCGTTCCAATTCGACGCATACGGCCGCAGCACGTTGAGAATCTTTTCCGTGGCGCTGCGATCTCCGGGCATGGCGAGATCTCCTTGCTGCCGATTCGCCTTCGCGAAAGGCGGAGGAACGATACCACATAGGTCGCATTGAAGGAACTTGGCGATGGTGCGAAAGGACCTCGCGCGAGCATGCGCTCACCCCTCTCCCCCGGGGCGATGCCACCCCGCTGACGGCTTCAAGCTAGAAGCGAGTCGGGCTTGCCAGCCGCAGCGACCACCCCTGTCCTGAGCCCGGTCGAAGGAGGGAGCGGACCGAAAGACGCCGGCCGCCGGGCTGCCGGCCTCAGAGAAACTCGCAGACGTACGCAGCGGGAACTTGTGCGCGGACGTCGAAGCCGCTCTTCGCGGCGACTTCGAACACCGTTCCGGCCGGGTACACGCGCCAGTCGCCGGCACCGGGCAGGCGTACCGACAACTCACCGCTGACCACGGTCATACGCTCCGCTGCGTTGGTGTCGAAATGGAACTCGCCAATGTCGATCACGCCGACCGTTTGTGACCGGCCGTTCCGTTCGAACCCCACACTCTGGACCTTGCCTTCGAAGTAACTGTTGTGTTTGAGCATGCCGGCTTCTTAGCATGGGTCGTAGCCAGCCGCATTGCGACGTGGTAGCGAAATGGACCGACCGGCGTGCGTGCAGCGAAAGGGGGAAGCCAATGTCATATCGAAGGTCCCACGCTCATGGGCTCGATGCTTTCACGGGTGCGAGCGTGCTCATCACATTCCTGATCGTCTGCACTTCGGGGTGTGGCGAGCACACTACCAGCGTGCCCTCCAATTCTGGCCCGCAGATCCAGCAGGGCACGGAGATTCAGCTGTCCGATGGCTCCGTGCAGGGCGAGATCGATGGCGGCACGCGTCGCTTCCTGGGGATCCCGTTTGCGGCCCCGCCGCTAGGTGAGCTGCGCTGGCGCCCGCCGCAACCGCCGGCGCCGTGGGACGGCGTGCGGGCGACGACCGAGTTTGCCTCTCCCTGCCCGCAAACCGCGTCTATCAATGGCATGCCCAGCCAGGACGAAGATTGCCTGTACTTGAACGTGTGGACACCCGATCCGGCGCCCACGCGACCGCTGCCGGTGATGGTATGGTTCCACGGCGGCGGGAACACTTCCGGTTCCGCCGCCGATCTCGTCCCACTGGGACTGGGCGGGCTGTTCTACAACGGGCGCGTGTTAGCCGAGACGCGCAACGTCATCATCGTCACCACCAACTATCGGCTCGGCGTGCTCGGTTTCTTCGGGCACTCGTCGCTGACGGCGGAGGATCCGCACTATCCTTACTCCGGCAATCAAGGCCTGTTGGATCAGCGTGCGGCGTTGGAATGGGTGCGCGACAACATCGGCGCCTTTGGTGGCGATCGGAACAACGTGACCATCTTCGGCGAATCAGCCGGCTCATTCGATACGTGTTTTCATGTCGTCTCGCCGGGCAGCCACGGGTTGTTCCATCGCGCCATCAGCGAGAGCGGCGGCTGCACGACGCATCAGGACACCGTCGCGGATGCCGAAAACGCGGCCGAGCAACTCATCACCAAAGTGGGCTGTGCGACGAGCGCCGTGCCGCTCCAGTGTCTGCGCCAGGTTCCGGTGTCGACGCTGCTGGGTGCCGGCGGTTCGTTCAACCCGATCATCGATGGCGCCGTTCTTCCCGATCAGCCGCGCGCTCTCTTCGCGGCGGGAAGGTTCAGTAGAGTCCCATACATCTTGGGCTCGAACTCGGATGAAGGGACGCTGTTCTTCATCGGCACTCCGCCGGTGACCACCGAGGAGCAGTATCTGGCGGCGCTCCGCGACAGCTACGGCGACCGTGCCGAGCAGATCGCCGACGTGTACCCGCCGGCCAACTTTGCGTCTCCACAAGATGCATTGGCCCGCGTCGTCGGCGATTCCGGCCTGGTGTGCCCAACGTACGACTCCGCGCGTCGCGCCGCGGCAAACGGCGCCGATGTCTACCTCTACAATTTCGCGCGTCCGATACCGATCAAGCAACTGGCCTCCCTCAAGCTGGGTGCAACCCACGGTGCGGAGATTGCCTACGTGTTTGGATCGCTCGACCCGGGAACCGACGCCGACCGACAAATCGCTCTCGCCATGCAGGGGTATTGGACACGCATGGCGTACAATGGCAACCCCAACGGCGAGAACGCGGTTGCCTGGCCACGCTATCAAGATGCGGGCGATCAGCGCCTCAACTTCGATACCGCTATCTCTGTCGTCACCGGCTTTCGGCGCACCGAGTGCGAGTTCTGGTGGGGCCTCTACGACCAAGACTTCAAATAGATAGTCGACTGCCGCTAGATAGTCGACTGCCGCAGCGCAGTGTGCAGATCCGGGCGCTCGTGAGTCGGGAATTTACCGAGTGCCGGCGCAAAAGCGTGCATCGGGAAGCCGAAATGCCCACCGGAGCACGGCAATAGCTGGGCATGCGGGTTGCTGACTGCGGGTGCAGGAGGTCGACATGTTTCCGGGAGGAGTATGCCGCGAACGTACGAGCTGTGAGCTGGCGTTCGGAGTTCTGAAAGCGCTCATGGTCAGCTATTCGCTCTGGGGATCTTCGAGTGGGTTGGAACCCTCGCAGCTCTCGGCCGCGTTGCAGACCGGCGAAATCGGCCTTGACGGAGTTCTCGACTATTTGGCCGCTGAAGGATTGGTATACACTGAAGCAAGCAGCGGCAGAGTGCGGCTCACGGACCGCGCCGCGCGCGACCTTCTTTGTTGACGCAGGCCTTGCACGCAAATTCCCGGCGCGCGCCCTTCGAGACGCCGCCAGCAGAAGGCGGCTGCTCAGCGCGAGCGGTCAGGCGGTGTTTTTCAACAGCATGTTTTGACACCCAGAGCGCCGCAGAATGATCAGCCTCTCGATCCGATTGCGGTTGGGGAATGGTCGCGCACAGGTCGCCATA
>CAZTDK010000594.1:0-4589 GCA_964611965.1 uncultured Binatia bacterium (SeqCode)
TTGCGTAGGATCGGCATCGGGTCGGTCAGGTAATACTTGTCCGCAAAACGCAGCTGCGGGTCTTCATTCTGCCCGACAATCTTTTCCGCGATCGATGTCGATTCGGCAATGACTCTCTTGACGCTTCGTTCCATGTCAGGGACGTACTCAGTGATGTCATAGTGATTGAGCAAATGGGTGCGGAGGCTATGGCCGGTTTCCAGCACCTCGTCCGCATACCATTCCCGATTCGACGGATCGAAAAGCCCGCGGACAATGTCGATCAAAGGCGTGAGATCTGTGGTTTCCCGCCAGATTGCAGCCGCATTCTGGATTCGTTCTGATGCCAACCCTGCATAGCTATATAACAGCGCACCGTAGCGCCCGTTCTCGATCGCGTCGAGAAGCTCGACTCGTCGATTGCGCCGCAGCATATAGCGTACGAATCGGGTATATGCGCGCCGCTCTTTAGCGATCGCTTGACCCTCCGCAACCTTCAGTACGCACATCGAACACTGATGTGTTCCCGCGAACACGCGGACTCCCGCGACAAATGCGCCGCTCATTCCGCCCGGCATCGATTCCAAGCATACCCGGGAGATGACCTGATCCGGCTCGCTGCCGTGATCGGAGCGAATCGGGCTGTGAAAAAAGCGCCGCAGAAATACCAAGAGTGAATCGCGTACCAAGGCGCGATCAGATTGGGGAAACTTCTTGTCGATTTCGGCGTCGATATCGCCGATGTCGATTTCGAGTTTCCAATTTTGTTGAACTTCCTCTTTGAGTGCGAGGAGATTGGGAACATAGGCGGGGTGGGTGTCCTTATCGAGCAGATAATGAAAGACGTCGTTAGCGGGCTGCATCTGTTTCAGAAGGATGTCTCGCGATGCCATCGTATGGCCGGTCCACAGCACGCGGCGAGTCAGGGGCGATTGTGCGCGCAGATATTTCGCCACATCTAGCCCGGAAAACAGAGTTTTATGGGCTTTTGAAAGATCACCAAGATCAGCGTCGATCAAAGCGACCTCGAAGAATGTGGAATCGATCTTGTGGCGAGCTTCCTCGGGGTTCTTTGCCCGTTCCAGAGCGATGGTGGGATGCCTGGCGAGCACCGCCTCGAGTGGCTCCCAATCGGCGTTCGTGTCCTCAACGACCAATACTCGGCACTGTATCGTCATCAGTTTTCTCCAACCGGTATTTCCGCCACCGCCGTGAAGCCGGGATAGAGCTCGCCGCTGGCTCCGGCGAAAAACAAATCGCCGCCTACCGAAAGCAGGTGTTGGCGAGCGAGAAAGCCGCCTAGACAGGTCTTCTCACTGCGGTAGATCGGCTGCCATAGATATCGATCGAGCTCGTCCGGTGGTATCTCAGAGGTCGAGTAGTTTTGAATCGCGACTCGAGCCAGACCAAGAACTGGAGCATTAACCCTGATGCGCACTCGCCAATCGATAGGGCTGGCGTTCTTGGCATTGCGTAGCAAACTGTCCAAGGCGTACGTAATCCCCGCGCGGTGCGCGGCGCGCACCATCAGATTCGTAGGCACGAAGTTCAGCACAAACGATTGCTTCCACTCGGGGCCACTGATTGCGATGAGCAGCTCGCGCAGAAGATCGTCGAGCGATATGCTCGTCAAGGGAGCTTCCGGCCGCAATGCCTGCTGGTGCAAATTGAGCTGATCGAGGACCCGTGCCAAGCTGTCACCCACTTGGTGCGCGCCTTCCGTTGCAGCCATTCGGGAACGCACTCCGCGCTGCAAGTCCTTGAGGCATGATCGGATCGTATGCAGATTGGCTAACAGTTCCAATTCTTGGCCGAACGCCGATTTCACCCTCATTAATTCCGCGAAAAGCAGAAGAAAGCTAACCAGACCCACGTGGTTCTCCAGAATCGGAATGTAGGACAGCAACACATGATCGTCCGGCGACTCAAAGTTCACCGTACCCACCACTCGGCGCCCAACCCGCAGCGGCACGGAAAGACTGCAGCGTGAGCCGCGCCCTTCGACATGGATCACGTTTTCCAGCCCCAGATAGTCGCTCTTCAAGCCTTGGATTACCTCCTGATCGAAACTCGGGATATACACGGTTTGATCGTGCACAAAGGCATAGACAACGCTGCTACGGTCGAGCTTGGATATGGCGATGACTTTTTCGGCCTGTTGATCATCGCGCCCACGCCGTGTGGTGAGAAAGGTACGCCGCAAGGCAGTGGTCATGCCGTCATAGATACGCACACTGATGCTACTGCAGGGTGTCTGGTGGAGGAGCGGCTCCAGCAAGTTGTGGCCGAGTTGTCGAAGTGAGTGTTCAACAGTGGCCAGATGCGAAGCTTGCATGACCTCGGTCAAGTAGGCCTGAATCGTATCGTGCAGCGGCTCGTACAACCGAATCCCATGAAGTTCGAAGCTAAAGTGAGTCAGCAGCTGTTCTAAGAGAACGATCTCGGTCTTGTTGAATGGCTGCCCCCGCCGTTCCAAATTCAAGATGCCGATCGTGCGAGACTTGAGAGGTTCGAACGCGAGGATCGGAAACACAAGCTCGTTGATGGGCCGATCATCGATCGTAGCGAACGCAGGACAGTATGAAATATCATCTTCATAATGCGCCAAGGTCGCGTGAACGTCATTGGCCAGGAAGAAGCGCAGTCCCGCGTTGCCGAAGACGTAAGGAATCACGTTCGGCGCAGATCTTTCGAAGCGAGGAGGTGGCTCGAAATCGCCGAAATGGGAAACCAGATTCAAGGTCTGACCGCCTCCGTCCGCGACATAGACCGACCCCGCTTCACTCTGACTCAGGGCAACGGCGGCTTGAAGCAGGCGATCGAGCAACTGCTCCATCGGGAGATCCGATGAGATGTGCTTGCTGCGATAACTGAGAGAACGCTTAACACTATCGGCCACTTGCTTCGTCCTCTCGGCAGCTCTTTTTGAGAATAGTTGCACACTGAACGTGCAGACAAGCGTTAGCGCATCGCGCACGTGTTCCGAGCCCGTCAGATCGCGCACCGTATCGGGCGACCCGACGAGTTTTACGATCGGCTTCGCGGAACTGCTTTGGTTTTGCAGGTGCGCACAACAAAGCTTCGCGGTACTATCGGCTACCGTAATCGGAGTGAGGAAATAAGTCTGCAGCCTATCGAGACCAATCGAGTTCGATGAAAATGCATCTTGGAGCCCTCTTTTGTCGTCGAAGCTCCGTTTTTTGAACAACAAGGGCTTACCCGCGTTGAATCCACGCGACAGCGACAAGAGCGGATGGTCGTCAATGAAGAACAAGAACACGAGAACTTCGGGCCAGGCGCGCGCTTGCGGGAAGAGAAAGTCGATCAACTTTTGCAACTGATCGTTACCGAGAAATTCGCCGCGCAGGACGTCGCGCATGCGCCACTCTTCGAGGAGTGTTTCCAGATAGCGCTCCGGAGCCACCCGAATCGCCGACGCCTCGGCGGGCTGGGAGGACAATTCCTGCATTCCGTTGAACTCTGACGTCAAACGTGTCACGATCTCGCGGAAAGCCGAATCCGATCGAGTCGTGTCATCGATTGTGGCAACTGCAACCGTTCATTCGATTAGACCTCAAACGTCGCAAGGCGATGCATGCGCTCGGCGAAGATATTTTGTAATATCTGAGCTCGATTCTAGCGGCTAGTCCAGATAAACGCGCTGGCCGACGTAATTTCTCCCTTCTCAGACGTGCCCCGCTAGCGTGATTGCTTCGCGCCCTCCTAACGAACCTCTATACGGGGTGGACAAAGCGCCTGTCAATCGGCGCGCGCGGCGGCACGCGGTTGCCGGCCACTGTGCCTCGCCAAAATGCTATCGCCGGCATTTTAGGCGTGCAATCCGCCATCGTCGGACAGGCCACGCATCCTCCCGCGATGCTCCTCTGGAGTGCACCCCAACGTTGGTTCCCCACTTGGCATCCCGAAAATTCCATCTGACCGCCTTACGCTGCCATCCGGCGTTCGTATCGATGATGCAACCCACCCACTTCGCGAATGGCGACAATCTCGCCGGCGTCGGCGGCCTGAACAGCGCGTGGCTCAGGTGAGTCTTTCCCAAGCGAGAGATGGGTCCGCGACTTGTTGTAGTAGGCTACGTAGCGCGCACCACGTGCAGCAGCTGCCGTTCGTTGAGGCCGATGACGTGATCGAGGCATTCCCGGCGTAGTGACCCGATGAAGCGCTCGGCGTACCCGTTTTGCCACGGCAATCGGGCCGCGATGACAACTCCCTCCAAGCCGAGTCCGCCGACTCGTGCGGGTTCCGGAAATTCTGTCCGGTCTGATTCCGGAAATTCTGTCCGGTCTTCGAAAGGAGATTCGAAGTGATGGACAGCAAGATTCTGGAAATACAAGTTCTTCAAGCGGTAGCGGGGTTCACTGACCCGGGGTGGGGGCGCGGCGGGCCCCTGACGGAGCCAGGCAGCGCGGCGGGGCGGTGCCTGCGGGAGGCACCGGCGCCTGTGGCGCCGGCGGCGCGGATAGTTCCATCTCACCTCCATTCCCGGAGGTGCCGATGCTGCCGCTGCTCAAACGCCACGCGATCCACGTGCTGGTTACTGCCGGCCACACCTACATCGAGGTGGCACGCTTTGTCGGCGTCAACGAACG
>CAZTDK010000595.1:0-4578 GCA_964611965.1 uncultured Binatia bacterium (SeqCode)
TGCGGCTCGCACCGGTTAAAGCATCATGGAGGCCAATGCGCTGGCGCCATTGAGAAGAGCAATAACGACAACTGTCCCGTGCGCCGGCTCCAGTTGCCATTGGGTGCGCGTGAATCTCATCTCCGGTTCGCTGGATACGTGACAAGACTAACTGTCATAAAAGAGAATCCGGCGCTCTGGGATGCTGCGTTGGCGTAGTGTCGGAGCTTCTCACGCATTTTGCTTTTGTTCAGAAGGCAGGGTAAGAGCCGTGTTGGGCCTTCCTGCGACTGCCCAGCCAGAGAACTGTGACACGATGGAGGGGAAATGAAAGCACGTAGTGGTGTTGTGCTGACTCATGTTGCTGTGCTCCTCGGAATTCTCGCGCTGGTACCCGCTTTGGTGTTCGCGACCTCCTCACCTCCAACCCTCGGTGTGGACTGGCGCGTGAGCACCGACCGAAACGGGTGCAGTGGACCACCAACAGATGGGTCTGGCCAGTCGTGGACCGATCCGCTGTTCGACGATTCCACCTGGGCCGCGCTGACGCTGCCCGATACGCGTTTCACCGCCCACGACAATATGAGCCGTTTCTATCGCGGACGCTTTACCCTCGGGGCCCCTGCGCCCATCTGGTTGTTCTTTGCAAGCGATGACGGCGTGGAGATTTACGTCAACGGAAATATTGTTGGCAGCTTTGGCCGTGGCTGTCCCAACCCTGGGTGCATAAATCGTTTTGATTGCCTCATCGATGACTGCATCGCTCCAATTCCCGTCCCCGCGAGCCTGCTCGTCGCGGGCACCAACGTCGTCAGTGTCCACTTGTGGAACGGGCCGCAAGGGAACCATTTCGAAATGGCCGTGTTGCCCGCCAGCCCTGGGAACTGCACGCCGTGCACACTCAATAACTGTGATCTCAACATCCCCACGCCCACGCCGACCATCACGTCCACACCCGCTCCTACGCATACGCCCATACCGCCGAAGTGTGCGGGCGCGCCGCTGGGAGCTGATTGCGACGACGGGCTCTTCTGCAACGGCACGGACACGTGCGACGGCACCGGCAACTGCCTGCACAGCGGCGACCCGTGCGCGGGCGGGGCGCAGTGCCACAGGGCCTGCGACGAGGTGGCGGGCGCGTGTGTCAATGACGCGGTGTCGGCGCTGTGCGACGACGGCGACGCGTGCACGATCAACGATCACTGCGACGGCAAGGGGACGTGTTCCGGGACCAGCTACACCGGGGACTACAGCATCCTGGCACCCACGAGCCAGGCGGTGATCGGCAAGACCCAATTTGAATCCGACATGACCGGAACTGTGTGTGCCTACGATCTCCGGCTGCAGCCGTGGAACTGGATGCAGGGGGATGTCGTTGCGCTGCGCTCGACGCCAACCAGCGGCTCGGTTTCGCCGGCGATCTGGTTCCACCACGGGAATATCATCGGACAAGACTGCGCCACGGCTGGTGGGTGGGTCAAGGGGCTGCAGAACGTGATTGCCGGCGGGCCCTGTGACAGTACCGGCACCAGTCCGATGCTCGCCCAGTGTGCGGCCGCGCAGTGTCGAGCTACCCAGCGGCTGAGCCAATGGGCCAACCTGCCGGTCACGCCGGGGTTCAACCTCGCGGCGGTGCATGTGACGTACCGCCAGAGCCTGCGGATCCCGGCCGTCGGCACGCTGGGCCCGGGCACCACCGTGATCGATCTGCCCAGCATTCAACTCGACGCATCCGCTACGCTGAGGTTCGCGGGTGATGCCAATACCGGGACGGTGATCGTGCGGGTGCACGGACCGATGCGCATGCGGCGGGCAACCACGATGCTCCTGTCGGACGACGACGGGGTGCTCAGGCCGAAGCAGATAATTTGGGTCGTCGACGGGCCCGTGAACATCGGCAGTTGGGCTACGGTAGTCGGGACGATTGCGGGGAGCGGCAAGGTCAACATCGGCTTTAGCGATATCCTCAACGGTGCAGTGATTGGCAAGCAGGGGGTGACCACGAGCAGCTGGGTCGTGCTGCGACAGAATGGTTTCCTTGGCTGGTGACGATCCGCTGACACACCTGCCGCTGCCTGCGGCGCATGCCCACAGGCAAAGGAAGGTTACAGACACCCATAGTGGTAGACACGGGTAGTTCGAGCATCGGAATCCCGGCTCGTATACGGTTCAGGATTCCCACCACCGGATAATCTACCCGCGTCGATGCCGGCGGTTGGCACCGAGGGCGCGAACACACCGAGGGGCCGGCTGATCGTTAGTCGCGTGCGCCCGCAGTCGTGCGTTACACGGCGGTGCGAAACGTCGGCTCCCGCACCCGGCGGGTCAGTAAACGGCCACTCAGTTTGCCGCGACCAATGCGAGGCTTCGAAATACGTTGGCCGCAGGCGCCGTGGCAGCGCGCAGCGACCAATCCTGTCCTGAGGCTCCCCGAAGGGGGCAGCGGCCCATAGAAAAGACGCCGGCCGCAGGCCCTATCCTTTCCAGCTTTGCAGCACGCGCATGTAGTTGGCGCGTTCGAAGGCTGCCGGGTCCGGGCAGCGCAGCAGACTCATGCTACCCTGCATTTGTGCCAATGAAGCGTACTCATGCTCTTCCATCCATTGCACCATCTGCGCGCGCACGCGGCGCAGTTGTGCCGGCCCGTTCTGAAGTAACGCCGAGACCATCTGCACGGCATGGGCGCCGGTCATGACCGCCTTGATGGCGTCGATGTAGGTGTGCACGCCCCCGGTAATGGCGAGCGAGGCGCGCAACCGGCCAGAGAGAACCGCCAGCCAGCGCAGCCGGAGCAGCAGCTCGGAGGAATCGGAGAGGCGCAGGCTCGGCACGGCTTCGAGGGCCTCGATGTCGATGTCAGGTTGGTAGAAGCGATTGAAGATCACCAGGCCGTCGACGCCGAGCGCGTCGAGATCGTGTGCGATGTGCGCCATGGCGGAGAAGAAGGGTGAGAGCTTCACCGCCACGGGCACCTGCACGACCGCCTTGACGGTGCGGACGATATCGAGAAGCCGGCGTTCGACGGCGGCGGCCGTGTCCGCTGGATCGGTGGCCAGGGAGTAGACATTGAGCTCCAGCGCATCGGCGCCGGCTTGTTCGAGCAGACGGGCGTACTCCAGCCAGCCGGCTGCCGTCACGCCGTTCAGCGAGGCGATCACCGGCACCGCGACCGCGGCCTTGATGCGGCGAATCTGCTCGAGATAGGGCTCCGGGCCGAGCGCGAACTCGTCGGGACGCGGGAAATACGACAGCGCCTCGGCGAACGACTCTTCGTGCAGCTCCATCGCGTGGATCGTGCCCAGCTGCTCGGCGGTGATCTGCTCCTCGAAGAGCGAGTGCATGACGATCGCCGCCGCCCCGGCGTCCTCGAGCTGCTTGACGGTGTCTAGATCGTCGACCATGGGCGACGCACCCGGCATGAACGGGTGTGGTAGGTGGAAGCCTAGGTAGGTGGTGGTCAGGTCCATACGTGCTCTCCTTGCATCGAGTGGTGAAACGGAAAGCGTAAACGTAAAACGTAAAACGTAAAACGTAAAACGTAAAACGTAAAACGTAAGAAGAGGCTAACCTTACGTTTTGCGTTTCACGTTTTACGCCTCAGCCCTCCTCTGTCGTGCCCCCCTTGGGTACCGCCAATCGCGCCAGGTGCTCGTAGAGCGCCACCCGCCGCGTCACATCCTGCTGCGCCGTGGCCATGAGCTGGCGGAAGCGCGCGGGGTCCTGCTGCTCCACCATGCGGAAGCGGGTCTCGTTGTGCGTGAATTCGTTGATGCGATGCTTGAGCTCGCCTGAGTCGAGCTGCAACGGGCTTTGGCCGGTGTCGATACGCCGCGGGTCGTAGCGGTAGACGGGCCAGTAGCCGGAGCTCACCGCCAGCTTCTGTTGCTCGGCTCCGTACGCCATGTCGTAGCCGTGCGCGATGCAATGACTGTAGGCGATCAATAGGGACGGCCCGGGATACGCGTCGGCTTCGAGAAAGGCCCGCGTCGTCTGCAGGTCCTTGGCGCCAAAGGCGATGCGTGCGACGTAAACATTGCCGTACGACATGGCGATCAAGCCGAGATCCTTCTTCGGCGTCGTCTTGCCGGCCGAGGCGAACTTGGCAGCCGCGCCCATCGGCGTTGCCTTCGACTGCTGTCCACCGGTGTTCGAATACACCTCGGTGTCGAGAACCAGGATGTTCACGTTGCGGCCCATGGCGAGGACATGGTCGAGCCCACCGAAGCCGATGTCGTATGCCCAGCCGTCGCCGCCAACGATCCAGACACTCTTGCGCACCAGGTAGTCCGCCAGCCCCTCGAGCCAGCGAGCCTCCGGGCTGGTGAGGCGGGTAAGCGTCTGCCGTAGCGCGAGCACGCGCTGGCGCTGCGCGGCGATGGTGGCCTCGCTGTCCTGCGGGGCCTTCAGAAGCTCATCGGTCAGGACGTCGCCAATCCCCGGCGCGAGCCGTGTGACCAGCTCGCGCGCTTGCTCGCCATGCTTGTCGATCGCCAGGCGGAAGCCGAAACCGAACTCGGCGTTGTCCTCGAAGAGTGAGTTCGACCACGCCGGGCCGCGGCCGTCGCGGTTGGTGGTGTAGGGGGTCGTCGGCAGATCGGA
>CAZTDK010000596.1:0-4548 GCA_964611965.1 uncultured Binatia bacterium (SeqCode)
CACCGCGTCTCCCACGGCCCGGTAGTGTTCATACAGCGGCAGGCTCAGCACGGCGAGTTTTGCGGCTAACAATGCGCTGGTGCCGGCACCCAGCGTGCACGATCGCGGGATGAACGTAGGGGTCGGCGCTCCTTGGGTTGCCGTCGGGGTCAAGGTTGGACCGCCAGGCGTAATCGTATCCGTTGGCGTTGGCGTATCCGCCGGCGGGAGCGTGTTCGTTGGGCTCGCAGTCGGTGCCGCCGATGTGTTTGTAGGGCTGGCTGTTGGTGTGAAGGTTTGCGTCGGCGCCGTGGTGTTTGTCGGGGCGATGGTTGCCGTCGGGGTGCTCGTCGCGAGCGGGCTGGTATTGGTCGGTGTCGGCGTCAGCTGGGTACAGACCGACGGCGCGCCCGTGCAAACCCACCCGGGTTCCACATGGCAACCGGCGTCGCAGCCGTCACCATTGGTGCGGTTGCCGCCGCCTTGATCGCAGGTTTCCACGTGCCCGATCTTGGGTTGGTTCTGGATGATTCCGTCCCCGCAGGTGCTCTTGCGACACTGAAAGGTCATGGAATCGGCGTCGCTCGTAAAACTCGAGGTGGTTGTCGTGAGACGGATCGTGCGGCGGCCAGGGTAGACCTTGCCTTTGACGATGCGCTGGGGCACCAAGATCGGCAGCAGCGGGCTGCACGCCCCCGATCCCGAGTTTGTCGTGCCGATGTATACCGGTGTGTTGCGGCGGTATACACTCACGCCGAAACCGCCTGCACCGCCCTGATTCTCGAGGGTTTGCAAGTTCTGCTGATTGGCCGGATCCGTGCTGGTTGCTAGCGGCGCCGTTACCTGGAACTTCATGATGTTGGTGGGCACGCAGGCCAGGCGCGGATCGTTGTTGTTGATGCAGAGGCGGGTCTGGAACGTGCAGCTGTTGTTGCCTGCGACGCCGTCGAAGTCGCAGGCGGGATCCCCTTCGTAACAGAAGAGCGTCTGCTTCGGAGTGAGATTGGTCTTGCGGGTCGGCACCGGGTTTGGTGCAAACTCAAGGAAGCAATCGGTATTCGCCTTGCCGCCACCCGGCACGCAGGGGTTGCTGAGTCCCAGCGCTGTGCACAGCGCAATCGTCGGTGTCGGGGTAACTGTGGGGGTATTGGTAACTGTCGGAGTGTTCGATGGGGTGAAGGTCTTGGTGATCGTCGGCGTCGGGGTGATTGTGGGGGTGTTGGTGTTCGTTGGTGTCGGTGTCGGCAAGCCTTGGAACACCACAATCTGTGCGGCGTAGTCTGGGTTGGCCGAAGAGATGGAGCCAGTGGCTTGCAAGGTTTGCGGACCGACTACGCTGGTGCGGTATTCGTTGTTGATGACGCGGTTGAAACTCTGGCTGGTGGTGCCGTCGCGGCCCAGGGCCGTGAACGCGGCGCAGAATTCTCCGCCGGGGCAGTTCGCGTCCACTGTGCACGCCGTCGACGTGGTGACACTGCAGCGACTGCCAGCCGTGAACGTGTTGGTGCTCACGTCCTGGCGCACCGAAAATGATCCGAATTCCAAGACCTCGCCGATCGGAGTCGTCACCGAACCCGACAGCACCAAGCCTCCGACAGCGGTGCCGCTGTTGGACCCGATGACCGCGCTTTCTTGCACGCCGGAAAACTCGAAGGCGAACATCGCTCGGGCGAACCCTGAAGGTCCCGAGACGGTGATCGTGTTTCCGGCCGTGAGCGGAGCAGCCAGCCGCCGCACACACACGTCATCGCGCATCGAGACGCCAGCGGCGCTTCTATCGTAGCAAGTGTACGTGCCGGTGGGCACGGCGTCATCGGTGACGGACACCGAGCCGGCGTTGGCGTTCCAGGAAATGGAGACGATGACGAGATCGCCCGTGTTCACGGTCCCTGCCGGGTGACATGACAGCGAGGTGCCGGTTGCCGAAGCGTTAGCATTACAGATGTTGCCGACGAACGAGATGGCGGCGTTAGCGCGGTGCGCGAGAAAGAGCGCAAGTGCCAGGACGATGCCACCGCTGAAAGCTCGTGACCGGACAACCCGCCGACGTGCGGACGTGCCGACCCACGCTCGCGCACCAATCGACGATGTGCCCAAATTCGAATGAACCATGGTTGCCCTCCCCTCCGAGCTTGCTGAGGTGCACTGCCCCAGAAAAGCGTATATGCCGTCGCATTTTTGGCAGATGCCGTGCCACCCGCAGTTTTGTAGTGTCCACCCAAGACGGTGCGATTGTCAATGGGGTAAATACCCGGCGACGTCGTGTCGTTCGCCGCACGCAATGCGCTGGAACGACGCTCCTGCGCGCTACGGTTGAGGGGCGTGATGAGAGGAATGACTACCGGCCTTCAACCGATGCGAACCCCACATTCATCACATACATATTGGGGGTGATCATTTTTCGTCTCCTGAATGTCATCGAAATCAAATCGCCGCCTGCCCTGCGTCTCGAAACACTCCGGGCAATATCCCTCGCCAAGCTCATCCGCCGAGAGCGTCAGATGGCAGTGCCGACATCGTTTTCTCGGCTTCGATTCCAAAAACACCAGGGTCCTGTGATTGCATGAGGACATTGCTTTCTCGTGATAGCCCGTATCGGCTGCGGATGCGACGCATCGGGCGATGGATCGCATCAGACCTGTTGATGATGTTCCCCTTGAAGGCGTGCGGGCCGCTGGTCTACCGTGACCGTGTGCAGCACTTGAATGTGGACCCCTCGACGTGGACCGATCGCCGGCTTGACGCGTACATCGG
Organism: uncultured Binatia bacterium (SeqCode); assembly: GCA_964611965.1. GTDB lineage: Bacteria > Desulfobacterota > Binatia > HRBIN30 > HRBIN30 > CAZTDK01. The sequence continues at coordinate 2,734 of CAZTDK010000596.1, forward strand.
CGAGATGCCGCGGCGCGGCGTGCTGGCCCTCGAGGACCACTGATCCGCTGCCAACAACGAGATGATGCGAAGAGGGCCGGCAGTCCGATTTCCGGCGAGAGGCACCGAGCGCCGATTCGCACAGTGGAGACACAGGAGGAGTGAAGATGGACCAGCGTATTGGTATCGTGCCGTTCTGGAAGGGCTACGACCGCAAGGAGGTCTTGAAGGCCGCCCGGCTGGCCGACGAACTTGGCTACCACTCGATCTGGATCCCTGAGGCCTGGTCCTACGAGCAGTTCCAGCTCCTCACCGAGATCGCACTCATGACGAAGAACCTGCGCCTGGCGACCGGCATCGCCAACGTGTTCAGCCGCTCCGCGGGCCTGCTTGCAATGAGCGCCGCGACGCTCGACGAGATCTCCGCCGGCCGCGCGATTCTCGGCCTCGGCACCAGCGGCAAGAACGTCGTCGAGAACTTCCACGGTGTCCCCTACGAGAAGCCGCTCACGCGCCTCAAGGAGACGATCGGTATCTGCCAGGCGCTGTGGCGCGGCGACCGCCTGTCGCCTGAGATGAGCTCGCTCTTCGACGCGCGGCACTTCAAGCTCGAGATGCAGCCGCTGCGGCCGAAGATTCCGGTCTACGTCGCGTCGCTGCAGGAGAAGGCGATCCGCGAGATCGGCCGCATTGCCGACGGCTGGGTGCCGACCTTCTGGCCGTACAAGCACCTGAAGGACGGCATCGCGCTGCTCGCCGAGGGCGCCGCGCACGCCGGACGCGATGTGAAGGACATCGACATCGCGCCGTTCGTCGCCGTGATCCCGATGCCCGACGCGGCGCTGGCGCGCGCAGTGATCAAGCCGCTCGTCTCCTTCTACATCGGTGGCATGGGCGTCTACTACCACGGGCTGTTCTGTCGTTATGGCTTCAAGGAAAACGCCGATCTGGTGCGCGATCTGTACAACGCGGGCGACCGAAAGAAGGCCGCAGCAGCGGTGAGCGACGAGCTAATCGACGCGATTGCGATCTGCGGTACGCCGGAGCACTGCCGCGAGAAGCTGGCCGAGTGGCGCGCTGCGGGAATGGGCTCTGCGCTGATCAACCTGCCCACCGGAGTGCCGTTCGAGATGACGGAGATGCTCCTGCGGGCACTCGCTTGACCGCCGCGGCGGTGTCCGCGGCTACGGCATTGACCTGGCCTTGTGCTCAAACGGACGACGCTATGGCCAAAGAACAGAAGGGCGTCAGCTGCGATGCTCAGCAAATGTTCGCGTTGACGAACTTTCGGGCCTTGCGATATGGTCTCGCGTCAATGACTCGTTCACGCGTATCGACAGTGCTCGTTGTTGGGTGGTTTCTCGCCTTGTTCTCCGTGCCAGCCAGGGCGCAGACCGCCTGCGCCGGCGATTGCAGCAATGACGGATCCGTCTCTGTCGATGAGCTGCTCAGTCTGGTGAACATCGCTCTCGGCACAGCGCCGGTCGCGGGCTGCACCGCGGGCGACATCAATCACGATCACGAAATCACCGTGGATGAGATCCTTACCGCGGTGCATGCCGCCTTGACGGGTTGTTCGATACTCGGCATCGACCCCGCCACCGAGGCGCGCTGCGATCCGATTGCCGCGCCGTGTATGCTCCCGTTGCCCAACGATTACTTCACGGTCGAGGACGCCTCGACACCCACGAAGCGCCGCCTGTCGCTGGTTGCCGAGTCCTTGCCGGCGAACGTGAACGGGGTGCACGTCGATCCGACCGACCAGAATCGGGCGGACGGTTGGAGCCCCGGATCGCCCATGATGGTCCAGATCGACGGGCTCGACGTTACAGAGTC
>CAZTDK010000597.1:0-4537 GCA_964611965.1 uncultured Binatia bacterium (SeqCode)
TGTGTCGGTGGGTGTTGGCGTCATCGTCGGCGTCGGCGTCATCGTTGGGGGCGGGGTCACCGACGGCGTGAGGGTTTCCGTTGGCGTCAGCGTAGTCCTTGGCGTTGACGTGATAGTCGGCGTCGGCGTGATCGTAGGGGTCGAGGTCTGCGTCGGCGTCTGCGTTGGGCTGGGCGTCGCCGTTGGCGTGGGCGTTGATGTCGGCGTCGGCGTATTGGTTGGTGTCGGCGTGGGCAGCAGCGGTTCGCACACGGGAACCGTGCAGACGCGGATATTGCGATCCACGCGCACCGCCGTCGCGTTGGCTGCGCTGGCGTGCGACGAGTTGAAGACCATAGTCGCGCCGGGAACGCTCGGCTGAATCATCAGATCCAGGGAGCGCGTTTCCGTGGCCCCAGGAGCCAGAGATTCCAGCGTCCAGGTGACTACGCTGCCCGGATTGCAGGAGGAAGGACTGCAGGCGCCGCTGTTGGCGGAAACGATCTTTGTACCGTCCAGTGTGAGATTTTGCAGCGCGAAGCTGGTGACGGTGATCTGGCTGTTGTTCTGGATCGTGAAATCCAAATGAACGGCTCCATTCGGCGCCACCGGATTGGCCGATAGCGTGACGTCGAGGCCCACGGGGGCCACAATCTCTACCGGGGCTGCCCCTTCAGCGCGTACCCGCACGACCTCCGGCTCAAAGGCGTCGCTCAATTCCGCGGCGCTGAACACCGCCTCTGGAGCATCCGCCAGCAGCGTCACCGAGAAACGGCGCTCGCCGCTCTGCCCGACCTGCACCGTTCCCAGCGCCCAGCTCACCACGCCGTCTTGCTCGGCACCGTCAGGCGTCGACGAGGCGAACTGCGTGCGGAACGGCACCGGTGCTTGCAGCCTGACGCCTGGAATGTCGGTGTTGCCGCGATTGGCGAAGCTGACGATGTAGGTCAACAACCCGCCGGGCCCCGCGGGCTGGGACTCCTCGGCAATGGCGACGCTCAAGGTGCGCGCCATGTTGATCGGCACCCAGCGCTCCCCACGTACTTCGTTTGCATTGCTGGCCGTCACGTGCGCCGCGTTGTACAGGAACGTCCCGGACGGCAGCGTGCCACCAGCGCGCAGGATCAATTGCTTCTGCACACTCTGTCCCGGTGGCAGCGTTCCCAGCGCCCACGTCACCAAGCTGCCCGCACCGCAGAAGGATAAGCTGCAGGCTCCGCCATCGACGGAGACGATCGTGGTGCCATCCAGCGTCTGGTCCTGCAACGTGGTCGTATTCAGCGTGATCTGACTGCGGTTGCGCACCGTCAACTCGTAGCGCAGCAGCTCATCAGGCAGGACCGGATCCGGTGTCAGTGTCATGTCCAGTTCCAGCGGCGGCGCGACCTGCACGGGTATAACCACCTCGGCCCTCGCCCGGACTTCGTCCGGCTTCGCCGCGTCACGCAACTCCGCCGCCCCGAAGACGACCTCGGGCGGCGCATCCATCAACTGTACCGCAAAGCGGCGCGAACCACTTTCGCCAACCGCGACGGAACCCAGGTTCCAGCTTACGATCCCGTCGCTCGCGGTGCCGCCCTGGCTCACCGACAGGAATTGAGTCCCCGGGGGAACCGGCGCCTGCAACACGACGCCCGCATCTGCGGTATTGCCCAGATTCGCAAAGTTTACGACGTACGTGAGCGCTTCGCCCGGCACCGCCGGTTCCGTCGCTGCTGCCATGGCGACGACGAGCGCGCGCGCCGGATCGACCGGCACGGCACGGGTAGCATGCGACTCCGCTGCGTTGCCGGCCGTCACATATGACGCGTTGAACAACAACTGGCCGGCCTGTGTCGCCGCTCCGGCGCGCAGGATCAGCTGCCGCTGCGCCGTCTCCCCGGGAGACAAGGTCCCGAGAGACCAGGTGACCAGACTTCCGGCACCGCAGAACGAAACGTTGCAGCTCCCACCGTCAGGGAAAACGATCGCCGTACCGTCGAGCGTCTGACTTTGCAGGCTCGCGGTAGTGATGGTGATTTGACTGCGATTGCGCACGCTGAGGTCCAGGCGCAGCAGCTCACCGGGCTGGACTGGATCGGGGCCCAAGGTCACGTTCAGCGCCAGCGGAGGTGCGATCTGGACAGGCGTAGCGCTTTCCGCACGCACGCGAACGACTCCGGCACTCGCCGCATCGGTCAGCTCGGCCGCACCCAGCAGTGCTTCCGCCGTATCGTCGGTGACCTGCACGGTGAAGCGGCGATCGCCACTCTGGCCAACGCCTATGGTCCCAAGGTTCCAGCTCACCACCCCCGCGGCTTCACTCCCGGCCTGGGTTGCCGAAACGAATTCCGTTCCGGCCGGCACGGGTACCTGCAGGATCACGCCGGCATCCGCGGTATTGCCGCGATTGGCGAAGTTCACGATGTACGTCAACGGCTCACCGGGCACAGCCGGATCCGTCGCGGCGACGATCGATACCACCAACGGGCGCGGATCCACCGGCACGGCACGCTCGCAATGCGCCTCCGGTACGCTGGCCCCCGTCACGTGCGCCAGATTGAACAGCAACGTGCCCGCGGGTTCCGTGGCCACGGCACGCAGGATCAATAGCCGCTGCACACTCTGGCCCGGCGCCAAGGTTCCCAATGCCCACGTCACCAGGCTGCCGGCGCCGCAGAAGGAGACGTTGCAACTCCCGCCGTCAGCAAACACGATCGTCGTGCCGTCGAGGGTCTGGCTCTGCAGGCTCGCGGCGGTCACCGTGATCTGACTGCGATTGCGCACCGTGAGCTCGACACGCAGCAACTCCCCCGGCTGGACCGGGTCGGCTGTCAGCGTAGTGTCCAGTACGAGCGGCGGCGCCACTTGCACCGGCGCGGCGGTTTCCGCGCGCACCCGAACCGTCCCAGGGCTCTGCGCATCAGACAATGTCGCGGCGCTGAACACTGCGCTCGCGGCAGCCGCCGTCACCTCGACGGTGAACCGGCGTTCGCCGTTCTGGCCGACGTCGAGATTACCCAGATTCCAGCTCACGACACCAGCCTGCTCAGTGCCTCCCTGCGTCGCCGACACAAACTGCGTCCCCGCGGGAACGTCGGCCTGCAGGGCGACTCCGGCATCAACGCTGTTGCCACGATTGGCAAAGTTCACGACATAGGTCACTTGCTCGCCCTGCACGACCGGTTCCGACGCCTCGGTGATTGCCAGAGCCAGGACGCGGGAAGGATCGACGACGACAAAGCCGCTGGTACTGTCGCTCGCGGCATTGGTCGACGTCACCTGCGCGGTGTTGAACATCTGCGTGCCCGTCGTAACCGACGCGCCGACGCGCGCGATCAGCTGTCGTGTGATGCTCTGTCCCGGCGCCAAAGTCCCCAGCGCCCAGGTGACCAAACTATTGGCCCCGCAGAAGGACAGGTTGCAGGTTCCGGCGTCAGTGTTGATTACGGCGATGCTCGCAGACGTCTGGTCGGTCAGGACCACATTGCTGGCGACGCCTTGCCCGGTATTTCCCACGGTCAGCTCGTAACGTAGCAACTCGCCGGGCTGCACCGGATCCGGCGTGACCCGCACGTCGACCGCCAATTGCGCCTGTGCCGTGACACTGGCCATCAGCAACGGGAGCACCGCCGCCAACGCTAGCCGTAGAAGGATTCCAGGATTCATGGCCCGAGTCGCCAGTCGCCTGCCCCGCATCGTGGCCTCCTTGCATGACCGTGCGGAATGCGAAACCGCTGGTACCGACCGCCCGCGAGTGTTGCTTCCGTCAGTCGTTGTTTACAATGCTGCGTCTCTTTCCATAGAGCGCGGCGCAACTCAAGGCCGCCCTCCGGGTATATCGACATAACGGGCAAAACATCGGAGCATGGTCTTGGCGGTGATGAGATAAAACGTTCACGCAAAGGCGAGGCGCGAACGGGCTGTTAGCGCTGAGGATGAGCCTCGATGATCAGACGCTCCACGACGTTGGGCACCTCGTCCGCCTTCCACAATGCAGAGCGGAAATATTCGAACCGATACCACGCCGCGGAGAGATGCCTGCCGAAGGCGAGCGCGCCGATGTCGCTGCTGGGTCCGGAGGTATGCGCAAATAGCGCCTCGTCCGGTTTGGCCAGGTCACAGATGAACCGGCTGGTCGCTCCGGCGAAGGCGCGCAAGCCGCCGCGCATTGGTGCCGCCACCGACGGGCTTACGGTGTACACGTCACCGGGAAACGGTGCCTGGAGGCTGCGGAAGCGCCGCCCCAGCAGCGGGATCTCGCCGAGCAGGGTCGCGAGACGGATATGTTGAATGCGCCCCCAGCGCCACGCTTCCGGGGACTCGCCGCAGCGTTTGACGACCTTTTGCACAGCCGCGGCAAACGCCTCCTCGGCCAGGGCGGCGAGTGGCCGCCCGGCGACCCGTTCGATGTCCGGACGCAAGCGGTCGGAGGTATCCAACAACAGGCGTTGCAGCCGCGGGATGGCGCGCCGCCCGCCCAGGAAACGTCCGTTGATGTCGATACCGAGCAACGGGCTGAAGACGCGCTTGGCGAGCTCCTGCTGCGTGAACACGAACAGCGGCGCACCCGCCGAAT
>CAZTDK010000598.1:0-4536 GCA_964611965.1 uncultured Binatia bacterium (SeqCode)
CCGGAGGTCGGCCGGCGTGGCTGGATAGGCAATGGGTGCGGCGTCGAGAGACGCACCCGTCCCAAGGACGCTGACCGGGGAGCCCGCTACCTCGATCGCCAGTGCCAGCTTGTCTAGCAGTCTTTTCAGCACCGGCTGTTGGTGCTCCGCGGCGGCGACGACGGTCGGGGCGAGCTGCGCCTCCTGCGCCGCCCGCGCGATAATCTGCTCGTCCACGTATCGAAAGCGCAACCGTTGTGCGATCGCACGTCCAATGTTCTCACCTTCAGCTGCGAGCGCGCGCGAGATACATATCACGCGAAGTTCCATCCGGGTTTTTCTAGCAGAAGCAACGCAAACGATGGATGACGCGTGCATGAAGGGTTTGTGACGTAGCGCACTTCACGCACTCGTCACGTTTTCGAAGCCTTGCCGCAATGACGGTACGCTATGTTGCCCGCTCGCTAAGGCTTACGCTTCATCCAAACGTGCGTGACATGAGGCGCTTTTGGGCCTGCTCCCGAAAGAAATATTGGCGTTCCCCGGTAACCGGTGTCGGGGTTTTCGCTGCGGGCGCGCGGAACAACACCGGCCTCAGACGGAGAGACGCCGTGAGATTACAACCACCCTTGTCCGTTTCGCTCTACATCACGACGCTGTGTACGGCCCTGGTTGCTGGATCGACCGCCCATGGAGCAGACAACATCACCCTGCAAGGCACCGGCGCTACTTTTCCGGCGCCGTTTTACCAACGCTGGTTCGCCGAATATCACAAGCTCCATCCGGAAGTGCAGATCAACTATCAACCGCTCGGCAGCGGCGCCGGCGTGAAACAGTTCACGGACAAGCTTGTCGATTTCGGCGCCAGTGACGCGGCGATGACAGACGACGAAATCAAACAGGTGAAGGACGGTGTGGTGATGCTTCCAATGACCGCGGGGAGCATCGTGCTCGGGTACAACTTGCCTGGGTTCACCGGCGACCTCCGTCTATCGCGCGAAGCCTATGCCGGTATCTTTCTGGGCAAGATCACGGCGTGGAACGATCCGAAGATTGCCGCGGCAAACCCCGGTGTCACGCTGCCGGCGACCAAAATCACTGTCGTCGAACGGTCCGACGGAAGTGGAACGACCTTCGTATTCACGAATCACCTCAGTGCGATCAGCGAGGAATGGAAGAATGGTCCCGGTGTAGGCAAGTCGATTAACTGGCCGATCGGGGTCAGTGGGAAGGGTAACGCTGGTGTGACCGCGCTGCTCAAGCAAACCCCGGGTGCCATCGGCTACGTGGAGTACAGTTACGCTAAGCAGACGAACCTTCCGATGACGGTCCTCGAGAACAAGAGCGGCAAGTACGTAAAGGTGGACCTGCCGAGCGAGCAGGCGGCGCTCGCCGGCGTCGAGATGCCAACCGATCTGCGGGCCTGGCTCCCCGACCCCAGCGGTGCCGATGCGTATCCGATTGTCACTTACACATGGCTGCTTTGCTACAAAACCTATGCAAAGGCCGATGTGGCGACCACCCTCAAGGCGGTCATCCGCTTCGGGCTCGGCGACGCGCAGCAGTTCAGTGCCGATCTCGGTTATATCCCGTTGCCTGCCAGCGTCGTTGCCGCCGTCACCAAGGCGCTGGATCAGATCATTCCCTGAGCCGAGAATCGACTAGCGATGGTGCCTGTGCCCTGCGTAGAAGCGACTCCAGTGTTGCTCGATACCGACCCGGAGGCCGAGAGCGCATCGATCGCTCAGCCGCCCTCCACTTTCGACGTCGCGGCGGATCGCGCATTTCGCGGCTTGGCGGTAGCGGCAGCGTGGGGTGCCGTCCTCATCGTCCTCGGGGTGGTTGCCGAGGTTGCGCACGTGGCGGTGCCGGCGATCCACGTCTATGGACCGGGGTTCATGACCGGTACCGTGTGGGATGCGAATCGTCAGACCTTCGGCATCCTTCCACAGATCTTCGGCACGCTTTACACATCGTTTATCGGGCTCATCGTGGGCACGATCTTTGGGGTCGCGATCGCCATCTTTCTTAGCGAAGGGTTCCTGGCGGCGGGTGTCGACCGTCTGTTGCGGATGCTGGGCCACACGGAGCATCCCTGGTTTGGTACGCTGCCAACGCGCATCGAGGCGCTGCTCAAGATCACACTTGAGTTGCTGGCGGCCATACCAAGCGTCGTCTACGGCCTCTGGGGCGTCTTCGTCGTGATCCCCCTGGTGCGGCCATGGGCGGATTGGCTGAACACCCACCTCGGATGGATTCCGCTCTTCGGCACCAGTCTCAGCGGCCCAGGAATTTTGCCTGCCTCGCTGGTGCTGGCTATCATGGTCCTACCGACGATTTCGGCGATTTCACGGGACGCGCTGGTCGCTGTGCCGCCAAAGCTACGTGAGGCCGCTATGGGGCTGGGTGCTACGCGGTGGGAAGCCATCCTGGGAGTCATCTTGCCGGCAGCGGCGACCGGAATCTTCGGCTCGATCATCCTCGGATTCGGACGAGCGCTCGGTGAAACGATCGCCCTGGCGATGCTCGCGGGCAACGCCAACGTCATCAGTTGGTCGCTGTTCTCTCCGTGCAGCACCTTGGCGGCGCTGCTGGCGAATCACTTCCCTGAAGCCGGCACGGTTGAGGTTGGAGCCTTGATGTATGCGGCGCTCGTGCTGCTCTCAATTTCGCTCGTGGTCAACATCGTCGGCGCGATGATCTTGCAGCGCGCCGAGGCAGGTCTGAAGGGGTTGCGCTGATGAAGCCGCGTGGGCCGTTCGCCACCGCCAACGACATCAACTTGCTCCAGCTGGAGCGTTCCCTGCGGCAGCCGCGCTCGCTGTTGAACGCCTTCCTGAGCGGGCTGACCACCGTGTTGACGCTGTCGGCGTTGTTCCCGCTCTTCTCGGTCCTCTATCTGCTGGCTTTGCGGGGCGGGAAGCAGCTGGGCCTGACGCTGCTGACCGACCTTCCCCCGGCAGCCATGATGGCGGGTGGCGGCTTCGGCAACGCCATTGTCGGCACGCTGGTCATTGTCGGCATCGCCGCGGCCATCAGTGTGCCCTTCGGGATCATCGCGGCGGTGTTTCTGGCGGAGTTCGGGCCGACGACGCGCGCCGCGCTGGCTGTGCGTTTCGCCGCAAAGCTCTTGACTGGCTTGCCGTCGATACTTGCTGGCGTCTTCGCGTTCGCGGCGGTGGTCATGCTCACCGGCGGGTTCTCGGCGCCGGCCGGCGGCATCGCGCTGGCGCTGCTGATGCTGCCAACGATCATCTTGACATCGGAGGAGGCCATCCGGATGGTACCGGCGAAGATGCGTGAAGCGGCGATCGGAATGGGAGCGACGCCGACCCAGGTGGTGTGGCGTATTCTTTTGCCAACGGCATCGCCCGGGATTCTCACTGGCATCATGCTCGCGGTCGCGCGCGCGGCGGGCGAAACCGCGCCGCTGCTCTTCACCGCGGTGTTCAGCGAGTTCTGGATGAGTCGCTCATTCCCCGAGTTCCTGCCAAAGACAGTTGGGGATCTCATGAAGCCGACGCCGTCGCTTGCCGTATTGATTTACAACTTTTCCAGCTCGCCGTTCGACAACCAGATCGAGCTCGCATGGGCGGCAGCACTCGTGTTGGTGGGTTTAGTGCTCGTGTTCAACCTAGCCGGCCAAGCGCTCTCCAGGCGCGCGGTGCGACTGTAGGAGGCGTGTGATGTCCGAGAGCAACAGTAGTGCCATGGCGGGCTCCACGACGGACGGTGTGCTCATCGATTGTCGCATCCAAGAGCTGTATTACGGTCGTTTCAAGGCGGTGCGCGATACGCACATCCCGATCAAGCGGGGGAGTATCACGGCGTTCATTGGACCGTCGGGGTGTGGCAAGAGTTCCGTGCTGCGCTGCCTCAACCGCATGAACGATTTGGTGCGCGGCTTCACGCTACGCGGCCATGTGCGGCTGCATGGCCAGGACATCTATGCGCCCAAAGTCGACCCAGTGCGCGTCCGCCGGCGTATCGGAATGGTATTCCAACAGCCGAATCCGTTCGCCATGAGCGTTTTTAACAACGTGGCCTTCGGGCTGCGCTTGAATCGATACAAAGGCAACGTCGAGCAAAAGGTCGAACACGCGCTGCGCGGCTCCGCACTTTGGGACGAGGTGAAAGACAAGCTCAAGTCGAGCGGCCTGTCGCTGTCCGGCGGCCAACAACAACGCCTCTGTATCGCCCGAGCGATCGCCACCGAACCGGACGTCTTGCTGATGGACGAACCCTGCTCGGCGCTCGATCCGATCGCGACCCGACGGATCGAGGAGTTGATGCACGAGCTCAAGAAGAAGTTCACGATCGCGATCGTGACACACAACCTGCAGCAGGCGAAGCGGGTCGCAGACATGACTGGTTTTTTGTACGTCGACACCTCCGGCGGCGGGCGTACCGGTTACCTCGTGGAATTTGGGCCAACGGAGGCGATCTTTGAGAGCCCAAAAGAAAAGCATACGCAGGACTATATTCGCGGTGAGTTCAGCTAACCTCAATGAGACAAAAGATCTCACCGCAAGAGGCGCGAAGACGCGGAGATGAGAA
>CAZTDK010000599.1:0-4531 GCA_964611965.1 uncultured Binatia bacterium (SeqCode)
CATCTACGTCGTGGACGGTCTGTTCGACAACGTGCAGCTGTTCAACCGGCACGGCGACTTTCTCCTGACGCTCGGCAGGCGCGGCATTGACTTCGGAGAGTTTTGGCTCCCATCGGGAGCCTTCATCGGTGAGAACGATACCTTGTATGTCTGTGACACGTATAACCGGCGCGTCCAGGTGTATCGGATCGCGGAAGGATATGCAGAGGGCACATCCTGACCCGGGAGCGCCGGACCAACAGGAAGACGAAATGGAAAATCGGGAATTGAGAACCGGGAAGGTGGCACCGGGCAATGGGACGCTGGCACGCTTGGCCCATTTCCCATTCCCGGTTTTCGATTCCCGGTTTTCCATTTGTGTTTGTCTGGCTGCATTTGCGGTGCTCTTCCGTTTCTTGATCCTGCCCCCTGCGCTCGCCGAGGCGCAGACGTCGGCCGGTATGCTGCACACCAAGCACAACCTCTCGATATCGGGCCCGGGGCCGATTCGGGCACTGACGGAAACCAGGATCTGCATCTTTTGCCACACCCCGCACAATGCGACGCCGCTGTCGCCGCTGTGGAACAAGGATATCGAGCCGCAGGTCTACACGGTGTATACGAGCCCAACTTTGAAAGCGGGTCCTCTGCCCCAGCCATCAGGGCCGACCAAGCTCTGTCTCAGCTGTCACGACGGAACGATTGCGATGGGTGCGGTGGTCAATCCCGCCGGGGGAATTGGCATGGGCGGCGGCAACGTTCTGCCTGCGGGGAGCCTCACCAACTTCGGTCTGGATCTGTCGGGACATCACCCTGTGTCGTTCCCGTATCATGATGCCCTGCCCAATGCCGCGTTGGTCTCCTCTCCTCCGCCTGACCTCGTTTACGGCGGGATCGACGAGGTGCACTGCAGCACCTGTCATGATCCCCATAGCGATACGTTCGGGATGTTCCTCGCCAAGGACAACCGCTACTCCGCGCTCTGCACGACCTGTCACCAGATCACCGGCTGGAACACGTCGGCGCATGCGACCTCGACGGCATCGGTGGTCGGCATTCTCCCCCGCCCCCCCAAAACGTGGCCGACGTATACGCAGCTGAACGAGTGGGGCTGCGAGGTGTGCCATACGCCGCACTTTGCGCCGACCGCCGAAGAATTGTTGAATTTCACCGCCGCGCCGCCGGAGCCGTTTTCGTGTGTCAGTGCGGGCTGCCACGGCTCCGATCCCCCTCCGGCGCACGGCCCGGCCGCCGCGGTGATCGTGGCGCAAGGCGGCACCATCGCGACCGCTTCGACCGGGATGGGGAATGTGGCGCGGCAAACGCGGAAGATCTCGGCGCACCGCGAACCGCTCGGTGTCGTTCCGATGCCCCGCCGCGCCCAGGGAGGCGCCGCCCAATCCGGCATCCGCAGCGTAACCTGCACAGATTGCCACAATCCGCACATCACCACGACGGCGCGTACGAAAGCTCCTTTCGCCTCGGGAATGCTGCGCGGTGTCAGCGGCACCGACCGGTACGGCGGAGAAATCACCGCCGCACGCTACGAATACGAAATCTGCTTCAAGTGCCACAGCGACAATACGCCGGACATCGATTACGTGCCGCGCGTCCTCACCGTCACCAACACGCGCCTGGCGTTTGATCCGTCCAATCCCTCGTACCATCCGGTCATCAGCATCGGAAAGAATCTGAACATCCCCAGCATTCCGTCGAATCTGGAACCGGGCCTGAGCTCGACCGTCGTGATCTATTGCACGACCTGCCACGCCGACGACGAAGGCGGCTCACGCGGACCGCACGGCTCGTCGTTCCCGCCCATCTTGAAGGAGCGCTACGAAACCGCGGACAACACCCCGGAGAACTACGCCAACTACGCGCTGTGCTATCGGTGTCACGACCAAACGAATATCCGGGGCAACTTCAGCTTCAGACAAACGATGGGGCAGGGTGGTCACAGCGGACACCTCAACGACAACGCGCCGTGTTCGGCCTGTCACGATCCGCACGGCGTGAATGCCGCGTCGGGTCCACCGTCGACCGGAGACCACACGCATCTCATCAACTTCGACACGCGCATCGTGCTGCCGTATGTGCAGTCCTACCCGCTCTATACCGACACGTCGAAAGTGCGCGGGCCGTTCTCCGGGAGCTGCAATTTGTGTTGCCACAATGTGGCGCACAGTGAGACCGCATGCACGGCCACCGCGGCCTTCAGAGTGAGAGAACGCCGGGCTCCGGTGCCATCAGGATCCAGCGCGCCACGCCTGCCGGCGATTGCCGGGCCCAACGCGGAAGCGCCACCGGTTGCGGTGCCGGTCACTGGACCGTGTACACCCTCCCGCGTCGTATGCGGTACCTACCCATGATGTCCTTGGTCATGAAGAAAATGCAGAGAAGGGATCGCGGCATGAAGCAGAGGAATCGCCGAGTTGGCCTGGCGCTCGTCGTGGTGAGTGTCTGCCTGGTGCGCGGCGGCACCGTCGTAGCGGAGGACACCTGTGTGTCTGCCCAGTGTCATGCGTCGCTGTTGAAAGGCTCGACCGTCCATCCCGTCGCGGAAGCCTGCGAAGGCTGTCACCAAGCGGCGGAAACACCACACCCGCAGAAGGGTAAGAAGACCTTCAAGCTCACCCAGGATCCCCCGGACCTGTGTTACACCTGTCACGAGAAGTTCGGCGAAAAGAGCCTGGTGCATTTCCCCGTGCAGAGCGGCATGTGCACCACCTGCCACAACCCACACTCCTCGAACCAGCCCAAGCTGCTGGCGCAGCCGCTGAAGGAGTTGTGCGGCGCCTGTCACGCGGATCACCTGAGCTTCAAAGTGACGCATGGCCCCGTCTCCGCCGGAGACTGCACCGCCTGTCACACCCCGCACGAGTCGAACAACAAGGCGCTTCTCCTCAAGGAAGGCGAAGCGTTGTGCGTCGGCTGTCACGTCGACATGCCGGAGGTGCTGAAGAAAAAGAACGTGCACCCGGCATTGGCGAGCGGTTGCACGTCCTGCCACAACCCGCATGGTTCCGACTTTCCGAAGATGCTGGCGCAGGAAGGCCCGGAGCTGTGCTTTCTCTGTCACCCGCAGATCCAGGAGAAGGTCAAGGATTCACCAGTTGGTCATCCGGCTCTCCTAACGGAAAAAGCCTGTACCGCCTGCCACACGCCGCATGCGAGCGACAACGACAAGCTGCTGTTGAGTCCGGTGAAGGATACGTGTGTGAGCTGCCACGACACCATCGTCCCCAAGAACGCGACCGTGTTGCATGGTCCCAACAACGATGGGCGATGTACCCGATGCCATGAGCCGCACGGCAGCCAGAATGAGAACCTTCTGGTCGCGAAGTTTCCGGAGGATACCTACGTTCCGTACACCGATGATGCGTACCCGCTGTGCTTCAGTTGTCACAAGAAGGACATGGTTGAATATCCGGAGACGTCATTTGCCACGAACTTTCGCGACGGCGAGCGCAATCTCCACTTTGTTCATGTGCACAACAAACAGAAGGGACGCAGCTGCAAGCTCTGTCATGCCTGGCACGGCAGCGACAACCCGAAACTGATCGCGGACAGCGTCCCGTTTGGGAAGTGGAATCTGCCGTTGCGATTTTCGAAGACCGACACCGGCGGAACCTGCGCTCCCGGATGCCACAAACCTCAGTTCTACGACCGCAAGACTCCCGGAAAGAAGCCCGATGCCACGAAGCCGGCCGCCAATGCGAATTGACGTTGTATCCATGCGTGTAGAGGGCTGATATAAGTCCCACTTGGAGCGTAAAATGAAACACCAATATGTCCTACGATCGCTCGGGTTATCTGGCGTATTCCTTGCCCTCTTGCTGGTCATGGTTCGGAGCACCAACGCGGCATCCGCCTGCGCGTCGTGTCCGGGAGATCTCAACGACGATGGTGTGGTCACCATCGACGAAATCATCCGCGCGGTGAACGCGGCGCTCACCAGTTGTCCCGCCCCCATGGAAAGCTCCACTCTCTTGGCGACCAGTCAGACGACGTGCGACACCGGTGACGGGACCCTTGGAGCCTGTCCTGGCTCGCCGTCGGGGCAAGATGGCGCGATCCAGGCCGGGGTGCCGCTCAGCTACACGGACAACGGCGACGGCACCGTTCGCGACAACGCCTCCGGGCTCACCTGGGAGAAGCTCGCGGATGACGACGGAATCCACGATTGGGACAACACCTACACGTGGGGCGATGCCGTCAATGTGAAGATCGCTGCACTGAATACTGCGCCGTGTTTCGCCGGCCACTGTGACTGGCGTCTTCCGAACCGGCGCGAGTTGGAAAGCTTGGTGGCCGTGGAGCACGCGGCTCCCGCGGTCGATCCGGTGTTCCACGCCGCGTGTGCGCCGCATTGCACAGTGATCGACTGTAGCTGCACCCAGGCCTCCAACTACTGGTCGTCCACCTCGTACCAGGACACCAGCCTTCCAGGGTACGCGTGGAGTGTCGACCTCAACCTTGGTGCCCTCAGCGGCTTCGACAAGTCGCTGCCGTTCAACGTGCGCGCGGTGCGCGGCGGTGTGTGACTTCCGAC
>CAZTDK010000600.1:0-4528 GCA_964611965.1 uncultured Binatia bacterium (SeqCode)
CTCTTCACCGCTTCGGGTTCTCAGCAGCTGCCTGAGATTCCCGCCGACGCATCCGCTTTGACCTTCGATGGTGTAGGACGGAAACTCGTCTTCGTCTCTCAGAAGCAGTTGTTTGTCGCTGATCTGGCTCTTGACTCGGATACCCCAACACCTACCTCTACTCCGACGCCGGCACTAGCTCGGTGCCTCGGCGACTGCGACGCCAGTGGTGACGTTACAGTTAACGAACTCATCACGATGGTTAACATCGCCTTGGGAAGCGCCAACATTTCTCTCTGCGCCGTCGGCGATGCCGACAGTAGCGGTACGATCGAAATCAACGAGATCATCGCCGCGGTAAACAACGCCCTCGCGAGCTGCTCGGCTTCCTAACTGGGAGCGCTTCCTGCCAAACCCGGACGAGGAGGACCGGCGTCTCCGCGCCGTCGGCGAACTCATGGGAGTGCGCGTCCTCGACCATGTCGTTATCGGCAAAGGCCGCTATGTGAGCTTCGTCGACGATGGATATTGGTAAAGGTCGTTATCCGTTGTCCGAGCCGTCAGGTTTCCCCTGGTGGCTCTTCTCTGAGCAAGTGCAAGGGGCTAGTCACACCGTAACTCGACCATGGCCTCACAACGTGCTACGGCACGCCGGGTTGGTGGAAGTGTGACTACACATCGCTTCGTGGAGCACTCATGAACTACCGAGATTCAGCGCGCACGCATTTCGACAACGCAGAGCGCGAGCTCGGCACAGGTGACGATCAGCGTTTGAAGTACGCAGCGCTCGAGTTGCGGATGGCTATAGAATCACTCACGTACGATCGAGCACTAGCGTATAAGGACGAGTTTCCGCCCAACGAGTACGAGACGTGGCAGCCACGTAAGGTAATGGCCGTACTCTTGGAGATCGATTCTACGGCCGATAAGGACTGCTCCCTCGCCGTTGGGACGGAGCAAGAATACGGGGTCCCGGCTCCCGTGATGCATTCGCTCGGCTCGGAGACTATTTTCAACATGAGTCTGCTGCGAAAGCACTACGATGCACTAGGCAGCTTTCTTCATGTGCCGTCGTTGAAGCAAGCTCGTGACGGCAAAGTCGTTGACTTGGTCGCCCTGCGGAGCAGATGCGATGCGATCGGCGCATACATCACCCAGGTTCTGTCGTCGCCGGTGTTCAACATCACCATCGGAAACTTCTCCGCCATAAAATGCCTTGAGTGCGACAGCGTCATTCGAAAGCGCCTCTCGCCAACGCTACAGGAGATTGTTGCTGAGTGCTTTGGTTGTCAGGCTACATATACGCTCACAGACCAAGGGGACGGCAAGGTTCACTGGAGACCGCACCAACAAGAGATCGAGTGTGCAAACAAGGATTGCGCGCAGAAGATCTTCGCATGGCGGCATGAGTTCAAAGTTGGGAGGTTCTGGAAGTGCGACGCGTGCAACGGTCAGAATGAATTCGTGATGGGGATTCGCCACGTCCCAAGCTCTAGCGAGAAGCCGCCTCCCTCCCCTGAGAGCCCCTGACGTTTAAGCCATCCGGGGGTGATCCACCCCACGCTTGACTATGAATGATAATGTCCTTTATAATTCATGGTATGCAGTATGTGACATTTGCAGAATGTAGGCTCCGCCACCGCGCCTGCACGGCCCGGCAGTGGGGTGCGCTGACCCGATGCAGCCGCTGTCGACGGCCGATCGGTTATGGTCGGTTGTTTGTGCGACAAGCCGTCGGTTCGTGGCATGTCGAATGTCGCCGCAACACAACCGATGAAGCCGATCCCATCGAATCGTCAGATCGCCAAGCTTGGCCTCGACCAGATGCCGGCGCTTGTCGCCAGGGCCGGTGACCGTGCCCGCTGGCGCTTCATCGAATTCTTTACGGCAAATATCAGAAACCCGAATACGCGGCGAGCCTACGCTCGCGCCGTGTCCGACTTCTTCCGTTGGTGTGAGACGCGCCGCGTTCAATCCCTGGAGCAGATCACGCCAACAATCGTCGCGGGATACATCGAGCGCCGCGGTGCCGATCTCGCCAAGCCGAGCGTCAAGCAACACCTCGCTGCGATCCGTATGCTGTTCGACTGGCTCGTGACTGGCCAAGTCGTTCCCACCAACCCTGCACACTCAGTCCGCGGACCGAAACACGTCGTCAAGAAGGGCAAGACGCCAATTCTCACCCGCGAGGAGACCCGCACGCTCCTCGATTCAATTGACGTCGAATCAATGAGCGGTCTTCGCGACCGCGCACTCATCGCCACCATGGTGTACTCCTTCGCGCGCATCGGTGCCGTTCTCGCCATGAAAGTCGAAGACTACTACCCACAGGGCAAGCGCTGGTGGCTTCGCCTCCACGAGAAGGGCGGCAAGCGGCATGAAGTTCCCTGCCACCATGTCTTAGAACAATACCTCGATGCGTACTGCGAAGCTGCGCAGCTCTGGGACCAGAAAAAGAGTCCCCTCTTCCGCACCATCACCATTGCTCCGGGTCGGCCACTCACCGAACGATCGATGACACAATCTGACGCATGGCGCATGATCCGCCGCCGCGCACGAGGCACCGGCATCGAAACAGATGTCGGCTGCCACACCTTCCGCGCCACCGGCATCACTGCCTATCTTGAGAACGGCGGTACGTTGGAACACGCGCAGCAGATCGCGGCGCATGAATCGCCACGCACGACCAAGCTCTACGACCGCACAACCGACCAGGTCAGCCTCGACGAGATCGAGCGGATTGCCATCTGAATTTCAGTACTTCAGAAATCGAGTTGCAGGAGGTCTTTCACGCCTGCAAGGCGCTCATGCTAGAGTCGCAAAATGCAGCAACGAAACGAGGCTTCCTCCGAGATCACCCCGGCGACAATAGATGCATCGGCGCCAGGAATCACAATTGCCACCGACGTATCGAGCGAGCTCGAACCGACTATGGTTTCAGACGCATTTTCTCGGCTCGTTCAACGGGTTCATACTGACCAAGGCCTACTGCTCCGTCCTCTGCGACTTGTCCTTTTGACCGGACAGCTCAACGATGCTGTCATTCGTTGGGAGAGTGCTTTGGGATTGCCCGAAGCGGGGGTATCCAAACAGCCCGAAGGTATCCCCGGCGCCAAGACGATGTCTTGGGGTAGTGATGAGGAATCCGCGAGGTCGATAATCATTCTTGCCGACGCAATCGCCGCCGCGCTCGCTAGGGATCATCCACTTGGGGTCCCGGCCGTTGCTCACGAGCTGGGCCATGTTCACGACGAATACATGCGAGGCCTGCGCTTAGGCTTTCCCAAAAGCCACATCCCACCGGGCGTCGATGATTGGCCTAGGGTTCGTTCCCTCCTTGCAACGATTGCCTGGAGCGAATATGCCGCAGAATCAGTCGCTTCACCTTACATGACCGCCGATAGTCTACGAGAATCGATGCTCAACGATACTGTTCACCTTGCCGGCGTCCATCGAAGGCTGCGTCAGTTCATCTGGAGCTATAAACGGAGGGAGCACGATCTTATCTCACTCTGGTCCGGCGCTCTCACCTCAACGTCGAACCTATTTGCGAACCTCGGTCGCGCGATAGCACGTCTTCCATTCAGCAAACATGCTCCCGAGGCAATCGCCGCTCTGCTTGAACCTTCCGGTGAAGCAGCCGGCTGGAAGCCTGCAATCCAATGTTTGTTACATGAATTCCAAACCCTGGGCAGTATGCCCTACGCCGAATGGCCAGTCGGGCCATTTGAAACGCTAGAAGAAGGAATTGAGCTGGGTTTTCAGGCGGTCGGTCTGTTCCCAAGCTATGATGGCAAGCTGCACGTGAATGTCCCCTGAGTATTCGAGTAACCTCCCCCGACAGCACTACCGACCAGGTGAGCCTGGACGAGATCGAGCGGGTTGCGATTTGATTGGCGATACCTAGTGAGAATTTCAAATGGCGAAGCATGTGCGTTTTGAAATGACTGACGCTGACGGTTTCAAGAAGATCGAAACGGACTTCTCAGATGAAGAATGGGCGCTCCTCGAGGAATATGCGACTGTGTTTGACGAGTTGGTCACTTCGCCGGCCACTAGAGGTGTGGTTACATTCGGCTTTTCAATAAACTGGAGC
Organism: uncultured Binatia bacterium (SeqCode); assembly: GCA_964611965.1. GTDB lineage: Bacteria > Desulfobacterota > Binatia > HRBIN30 > HRBIN30 > CAZTDK01. The sequence goes on from CAZTDK010000600.1 coordinate 4,076, forward strand.
GATATGATCGGATGGGCCTCCGTGGACACCTCAAAGTTTCCGTCCAAGACGGAGCTTGCCGCCGTCCTTCACTTTCTTCGCCCGATCATTCTGAGCAGCGAACGAACATACTTCATGAAGGTCATGAATGTCATCGCAAAACGCGCCCCGAGTAAGGCCTGGAAGGCGCTGAGACGTCAGTTTGAGGGATCGCGGTTCGAAAGCATGATGACAATTTCTGTGACACCGCCACCGACGCCGCTCCAACCTGAGCCGAAGCCTATCATCTTGAACTCGGGCGACCTCTTGCGGAAGTGGTTGAACGCGTTCGAATATCACCGCGATGCAGACAAAGCGGCGGAGTTCAGTGAACTTTACCAAGACGATTTTCCGACCCCCGAGCACGTCAAGGGCTTGATGGTATCCGTTCGGGGAACGGCGTGGTCGGTCCGGAACGGAAAGTGCGTGAGACCG
>CAZTDK010000601.1:0-4507 GCA_964611965.1 uncultured Binatia bacterium (SeqCode)
CACAGATGTCGTGCCCAGAAATTGATATCCCCGAGGCCTCGCGCCGTTACTTCAACGAGTGGGCGGCGCGGTATGACCGGAGTTGGACGCAGATTTGGTTCCGGGAAAACCATCGGCTGATCGTGGAGGCGATGAGCCCGCCGGCGGATGCGCGTATCCTCGACCTCGGCTGCGGGACGGGGCAGCTCGCGGCACACCTGGCGCAACGGGTTCCGCGCGGTAGCGTGCTTGGGGTCGACCCGGCAGAGGAAATGGTACGGGTCGCACGGCGGGCGCACCGCCAGCGCACGAACCTGTGCTTCGAAGTTGGCAGCAGCGAGGCGATCCCGGCCGCTGCCGATACCTTCGACATGGTCGCCAGCACGATCTCGTTCCACCATTGGGCTCGACCCGTCGAGAGTTTGCAGGACATCGCCCGCGTACTGAAACCGAACGGCCGTGTGCTGATCCTCGACCTGTGCCGCGATAATCTGTTCATGGGGGCGCTCGACCAGCTGCAGCGCTGGCTGCAGCCATCGCACGCCGGCATCGCGTCGACTACGGAAATGCGTCGCTACTACTCGCATGCCGGGTTGCGCCGCCTGCAGATCACCAAGCCCCGGTGGCTCCTCATGCTCGCCCAAGGAACGTTGGGCGGCGGATGAAGCGTGCAGTCCGCAGGATCTCTATGGGGGTCGTCTGGCGGGATACGGGATCTGCGCCGTGGCCGGCTCCGTGTTGGTGGGCACGGTTGTGTAACCTCTTCCAGTGCGGTAGGCGGCGTCTGTGAAGCGAGGTGACGGCACCGCTCCCAAGCCGAAGAGACCGCGCGCCGCTCGTTCAGCGTTCCCCAGAACAGCTACAATCAGGGCGCCGGCGCGTCGTGGCAACGCCGGCATCGCTCCCACCGCCCACTACACGGCTCAAGCGTGGGTGAGGGAAGGATTCCCCAACGCCGATCTGTTCGACACCTGGATGGGCCGGGCGCTCTACGGAGTTGCCGAAGCAGCCAGAAGCATTGCCGGGCCGCTGCTGCCCGGCGTGATGCGTCACGCGCAGGAATACCTGTTCATCCGGCACCATGTGTACGAGGAGCGGCTGCGCCAGTTGGCGCCCGATTTTGTCCTGGAAGTCGGTGCGGGCCTGTCTCCCCGTGGGCTGACCTGCACTCGGGAACGGCCCCAGATGATCTACACCGAAGCCGATCTTCCCGATATGGTTCAGGAGAAACGCCGCCGCTTTGAGCAAACCTCGCTTCCCGCCAACTACTACCTCACGACCATCGACCTCCTGGGCGATGCCCTCGTTCTCCCGGTAAACCCTCGTGAGGGTCAGCGGGTGCTGGCGATCACGGAAGGCGTGACGGACTACCTGTCGATGGAGGAGAAGGCGGTGGCTTGGAAGAACCTCTCGACGTTCCTGCGTGATGCCGGTGGCGGAACGTATTTGTGCGAGATTCATCCAATGAGCCAGCACGCTGACTCCCCGTGGGTCGCGCAGGTTGCCATGCGGACCATCGGCGCACTGGTCGGCGGGTTATCCTTCGAGGGGCGGCTCTTCGAATGTCCGGAGGACGCCACTGCGCTCATGCAGCAATGCGGATTCGACGAAGCCTACGTCCTCGACGCGGCAAGCCTCAATCGCAGCCGTCACCATCCACCGATGCAACACTGCCACTGGTTGCTTGTGGAGGCGACGGTGGGTGCCGATTCGCGCTTGTGAAGGGTGAGCGAACACCGTCTTCCCGTCACCACACTGTGTCTGGTTCACATGTCGGGAAAATCAAACTTGAAGGCTGGGTGACAAGCCTCTTGCGCGTGGCATTCGGGTTGCTGTTCTCGTTACACCAGTCGAAACAGCTGGGTGGCTGGCGATGAACCATCTGCGAACGGCCCGCTCGTGTTCCCCCTCGAGCGGCAAGGGTCGAACCAGCGCCAAGACGAGCATGGATGATGCGCGCACAGTGCAACTTTGATCAGGCGTGCACTCGCGAGGTACAAACGGCATGAGAACTGAAGAAGGGCGAATGGCAGCTGCAGTGGGCAAGCCGCCCCAGCCAAAATGTCGGCCGGAGATCACCGCTGAGGTGACGGACCGGCTTCGGGAGGTGTGGCGCTATCGCGTTGCGGACGTCGGATTTGACAGGCGCCGTAGGGTGCATCGACTGCTAGTCGTGCTCGATGTCCCGAAGAAGCTGGCGGTCGAGGTTGCCGTCACGCGTGAGTTCTGCCACGACGCTGACGTCGGGACCTTGCATCAGTGGCTGCGCGGATCCGAGCTGGTCGACCGAGTCCGTGAAGGAAGAAATATCAGGCTTCATTGGAACGGCCAGATCCAGATTGTCTGAGGGCACAGGCGAGGACCGGGCCACCGGCTGCTCCCACCGTCCAATCGCTTCCCATCGTGCGGCGCCGCGGTCCCGAAGAGTTGATACCGCAGAAGCCAGCCGCGGCGCATTCTCCTCTTGACCGAGGATTGTCTGGCCGACTACAAGCCGGAGGCAATTGTGATCCGGACGATGGTGCTCTCGAGTGCTCCGCCGTTGCGACGGCACGGCAGAGGAACGTGCATGCAGGTGATGCCGGGGCGGGCCTCGTCCGTCGTTGCGATCCGTTTGCTTGGCGTCGCCGTCGGGTGCGTTGTTGGCCTGGGCGCTTGCGGGGAGCAGACCACCACGCGCGCCGCCCCAACTCCGGCCAGTACGCCGACTGCGACGCCCACGCCGACCCCCAACCCTGTCGACCGTGCGAACGTGCTGCTGGCGCAGCTGACCTTCGACGAGAAGGTGTCGCTCGCTGCCAGCGGTGAAGCTGGAGTTCCACGTCTCGGAATCCCGGCGATTGCCGCGGCGGACGGTCCGAACGGCGTGCGGCTTGGCGGACCCGGAAAGACCGCCTTTCCGAACGCACAGGCCGTCGCTGCGTCGTGGGATCGCGCCCTGGCCGAGCGCTTCGGCAGCGCGATCGGCGCGGAGGCGGCGGGGAAGGGATTCAATCTGACGCTCGGGCCGACCGTGAACATCCTGCGCACACCGAAGTGGGGACGCGCGGCGGAGACGTTCGGCGAAGACCCCTACCTGTCCGGACAGATCGTGGCATCCGAGATCCGCGCCCTGCAAGGCGCGCACGTCATGGCCGAGGTGAAGCACTTCGCGGCGAACAACCAGGAGATCGATCGTTTCGGTGCCACGGTCGGGCTGGCGCAGTTCTCCCCGGCCGTCAACGTCATCGTGTCCGAACGCGCGCTGCAAGAGATCTACTTCCCGGCGTTCAAGAGCGCGGTCCAGGAGGGGCAGGCGGTCTCGGTCATGTGTGCGTACCCACAGGTCAACGGCCTGTACGCGTGCCAGAACCCAGCCATCTTGGGCACGCTCAAGGATGCGTGGGGCTTCACGGGCTTCGTCGAGCCGGACGCGCTGGAGGCGGTGCGCGATCCGGTTGCCGCCGCCAACGCCGGAACGGATCAGTTCGCGCTCGGCTCGATCGGTGCGCCTCCGATTGACAAGGCGCTGCGTCAGATCTCAACGGAACGCCTCGACGACATGGCGCGACGCATCCTCACGGCGATGGTGAGCGTGGGACTTTTCGAGTATCCCAGCAGCGGTACTGCCGACGCCGAGGTGAGCACACCGGAGCACGTTGCGCTGGCGACGGACATCGGCACCGCTGGCAGCGTGCTGCTCAAGAACGACGGCCAGGTCCTGCCGCTTGCCGGGGACGTCGCCTCGATCGCCGTCGTGGGATACGATGCCGGCGACGGCACGCAGCACATGGAGGGCGGCTCAGCCGCGGTGCTCGGAGGGACGGTGGTCACGCCGCTAACTGCCATCACCGCCCGCGTCGGCCAGGGTGTTACGGTGAACTATGCGCCGGGCACACTCGGCGTCGTGCCGCTGCAGATCGTCCCGGCCGACGTACTCGCGCCGTCATCGGGCAGCGGTCCAGGATTGTTCGGAACATACTATACCGGCGCGGATCTGAGTGGCCCGATCAATCGCACGGCGGTCGTCCGGACGCTCGATGCGAGCAGTGTGCTGGGGACGACGGCGCGCTCGGCGCGGTGGACGGGAACGCTGACCCCACCGCTGACCGGAACGTACCGGTTCTCGCTGCAGCACTCGGGTATCGCGCGGTTGTTCATCGATGGCACGCTGGTGGCGAGCGGTGACACCGAAGGACTGGACAGTGTGATTCTCGGCCCGCAAGCCGCCCCCGCGGTAACCGCGCAAGGCGTGGCACACCTGACCGGCGGCAGCCCCGCGGCGATCACCATCGAGTACGCGGTCGGCTCGGCGTTGATCGGCTCTGCGTTGCACCTCGGGTGGCAGCCACCGGACCCGCAGTTGGTGGAAGACGCGGTCACCGCAGCGCGGGCTTCCGATGTTGCGGTAGTGTTCGTCAACGACGTGACCTCCGAGGGCATGGATCGCACGTCGCTGGCGCTGCCGGGAGATCAGGACAACCTCATCGCCGCGGTCGCCGCGGCGAATCCACGGACGGTTGTCGTCCTGCACACATCGGGGCCGGTG
>CAZTDK010000602.1:0-4503 GCA_964611965.1 uncultured Binatia bacterium (SeqCode)
GTCCACCACGCGATGGACGGCCGTGGTGGCGGCCATGCCGCGGCGGCTGTGGGTGCACGAGCATCTCGTCGGTGACATGCTCCACGGGGATTTTGAACCCGGTCAATCCCTCGATGCTCTCCAACGACTCGACGTACTCCTCGCACGCCAGGCTGATGGCCTTCCCCGAGGCGCCGGCACGCGCCGTGCGACCGACCCGGTGCACGTAATTCTCCGCGTCCTGCGGGAGATCGTAGTTGATCACATGGCTCACATCATCGATGTGGAGCCCGCGCGACGCCACGTCGGTGGCGATCAGGATCGGCAAATCGCCCGCCTTGAAATCGCGCACCAAGCGGAGCCGCACCCGCTGGTCGAGATCGCCGGTGATCGCTTGCGCCATGATAGCGTTGTCTTCCAGGCGTTCGGCAAGCCACTCGCCCGCCCGCTTGGTGTTGACGAAGACCATCGTTCGCGTCGGCTGTTCGCGTTGCAGGATACCCAGCAGGAGCGGCAGCTTTTCGTGTCGGCCGACGTGGTAGAGGCGGTGCTCGACGTTCTCGGCGGTCAGCTGCTCCGGGGTCACCGAGACCTTGAGCGCGTCGTTCATGTGCTCGTACGCCAGCTCCATCACCTCATAGGACAGCGTCGCCGAGAACAGCATCGACTGCCGTTTGTTGTACGGCGGCAGGCGGCGCAGCAGAAAGCGCAGGTCGGCGATGAAGCCCATGTCGAACATGCGGTCGGCCTCGTCGATCACCAGCACCTCGCAGTTGCGCAGCGTGTAGACGTGCTGCTTGAAGTAATCGATCAGCCGGCCAGGCGTCCCGATGAGGATGTCGCAGCCCTGCCGCAGCATGTCGCGTTGCTTGTGGTAGTCGATGCCGCCGAAGACCGCCTGCATCGACAAGCCGGTGAAGCGGCCGAGCTGCTGCGCATCATGCAGGATCTGCGCGACCAACTCGCGCGTCGGTGCGATCACCAGGGCGCGTGGCGCCGGCTCCGGACACGGCGCGCCCTGGTGGCGCAGGAGACGGGTGAAAATGCTGATCAAGAACGCCGCGGTCTTGCCGGTCCCGGTCTGCGCCTGTCCGGCAACATCCTTGCCCTTCAAGGCCAGCGGCAGCACTTCCTCCTGAATCTGCGTGCAGGCCGTGAAGCCCGTGGCGTCGATGCCCTGCTGCACAACCTCAGGAAGGTCCAGAGAACGAAAGTCCATGTCAGGGCCGCTAGGATTCGACGGGACGACGGACGCGCGGTGGCTGGGTACTCACTGGGGGCGGAGTTTAGCGCGACCGGACGAGAGGGACAAGCGAGCGCGGAGCGCCTGAGGAGTGATCAGGAATCGCTCAGTGCGAAAGTTTGCCTCTTGCCATCCGAGTGATGACGAAGCGGTTCAACACGTTGCGGCCATCAAGATGGAGTTTCCCTCTGCCGATCGTTCTCCAACGTCAATTCACCGCGCGCATCGCCACCAGCATCTCATCTGCGGCGGTGTAGCCGACGAGGCGGTGGACTTCAGTGCCCCCGCTATCGACGAAGATGACGGTGGGAACCCCTTTGACCTGGTACTGCTCGACCAGCGCGCTGGTGTCGTCGTTCTCCCGGGTAATGTCCGCCTTGAGCATCGCAAAGCGCTCGGCTTGCCGGCGGACCTCCGCGTCCGTGAATGTCGTGTTCTCCATCTCGTGACATGGGATGCACCAGTCGGCAACGAAATCGATGATCGCCGGCCGGCCGGCGGCGTGCGCCGCTTCCAGGCTCCCGGGCTCGAAGGCTTGCCAGCGGAGCGCACTTTCCGCCTGCGGCGGCGCTGCCAACCACACGGCGATGACCACGGCGACGAGACCGATGACACGCTGGATGGACCGAAAGTAGGGGACGCGCCGGCCCGACTGATCGATGAAGCCAAGGTAGGTCCCACCCACAAAGATCAATGCCGGCAATGCCAGCCTTTTGAGCGTCACCGGCAACAGCGGCGCGATGAAGTACGCCGCCAACCCGAGTAACATGAAGCCAAAGAGACGCTCGATCCACATCAGCCATTCCCCGGAACGCGGCAATCCCTTGATCGATCCGGCTGTCATTGCCAGCGCCAGGTACGGCAAGCCCATCCCCAACCCGAGCGCGGAAAACAGCTCGAGTCCGAGCCCGACGCTGCGTTGACTGCCGACGAACACCAGAAGGCCGAGCACCACGGGACCAACGCACGGCGCGGCGACGATACCCATGGTCAATCCCATGAAAAGAGCGCCGGCCGCACCTTGCGTGCTGCCGCTCACGCGCCGCATCACCCAGGTAGGCGGTTGCAGCTGGTACAGTCCAAAGCAGCTGAGTGCCAGCACGACGAGCACCGCGGCAATGAAGAGGAGCACGGGAGGCTTCTGCATGGCCGCGCCGAAAATCCCACCCGACAATGCCGCCGCCACACCAATGACCGAGAAACTGATGGTGATGCCGAGCACATAGACCGCCGCCAACGCCGCGACACGCACGCTACGGTGGTGTCCCTGGGTCCCGAAATACGCGATGGTGACCGAAATCAACGGGTACACGCACGGCGTCAGATTCAACCCGAGCCCCAGGAGCATCACGAAGAGCAGAGTCACGAAAAGGCCGCGACTGGCGATCCAGGTTCCGATATCAGCACCGACGCCGGCCGACGCCAGCGGGGCCTCGGGCGCGCTGGCCGCCGGCGCCGCCGCCGCGCTGGCGTTTACAGGGACGACCAACTCGGCGGTTGACGTTGTCGGCGCCAGACACGTCGTGTCGTTGCAGGCCTGGTAGTGCAACATCGCCTCGATACGAATGCGCGTTCCGGCGAAATCCGCGGGCACGCCGATCGCCGTGGTCATGCCGACCTTGCCCTCGTAGACCAGCAACTCCTTGCCCTCGGCGAAGGCGAACGTCTTTCGATCCGGCTTCGGGTAATTCAGCGTGTCGACGGTAATGCCCGGCGGGACAGTGAGCTTCACCTCGCTGGGGACCAGGAACGGATCGGTCGGCTTGTGCGCGTTGATGTGCCAACCGTGCTCGATTTCGGCCCACACCGTCAAGCCGCTCTCGCCACCACGCGCGGCCTGCGGGGTGTCGAGCTCCAACCTGAGTTGGGCCTTGCCCGGACCGGACGCCGCAGCGGCACCAGCGTAGAGCGCGAGCACGGCGAAGAGAGCACCAACGAGTCGACGCACAGCGTCGGATGCAAGCATAGGCCTCACCCTCTTGCAAATCACCGGTATCACGGATAACCGAGCGCGGGGCGCGAACGTTTCGAGGTGGGATGATGACGCGATGGCAGTGGCACCCTTTCGGAAGCACCTTGGTCGTCTTCGTGATCCTGTCAACCGCAGTCGTGGCCCCGGCTGCGTCGCTCCTGCCGCTGGTGACCCAGCAAGCGCAAACCTTGCCGGCCGGTGTCGCCGAAGCCACGGTCGGGTTGGCATACTCCGGCGATGGCCGTTACCCGGGGTTCATCGAAGCCGGGCAACTGCGGCGCCAGACGGTCGTCGAGGCTCCGCAGCTCGGCTTCAACATCGGCGTCGGGAACTGGGCGGAGTTCCAAGCGAGCTACGAGACGGTTTATCTCGATGAGCAGGCCGCCAACGGCCAGACCAACAACCAATTCGGCGGCGGTGACGCGCGCATCTTCACCAAGCTCCATTTCGTCAATGAGACCGCGCGCCGTCCCGGAATCGGCATGTGGTTCGGCACCAAGCTGCCGAACGCAACGCGCGATTCGGGCCTGGGTACGGATGACACCGACTTCGGTGCCGATTTCGTGCTATCGAAGGATTTCGGAGTGGTCGCGACCCACCTGAACCTGGGCATCGTCTTACTGGGGAACACCGGACCATTCATCGGCAACGATTTCACGGCGGGCGGGCAGGACGATTTGTTCAACTACAACCTGGCCGTCGTGTCGAAGCCGCTCGGCGCCGACAAGACAGGGGCAACCATGCTGCGCCTGATGGCCGAGTTCACGGGCGCCAGCGGTTCGCGCTTCGGCAACGACCGCGACGCGTTGCGGTTCGGACTGCAGATGACTCGGGGCCCGGGTACGCTCTACATGGGCGTCAGCGCCGGCCTTATCACCGCCAGTGAGAACGTCGGCGCCAGCACCGGATTCATTTATACGTTCGAACCATCCACGTGGTTCGATTGGCTCAAGGACGACACCAGCACGCCGTAAGCAACTCGATCGCCAGATTGACGCAGATTTACGCATCCATCCCAGCCCCTCCGCATCTGCGTCAATCTGCGCAAATCTGCGGATCTCTTTTGGATGAACCGAAATACCGAGCTAGGTCAGGATGTCTGAGTCCTCACCGCATCAGCGCGCGCGGGCGCGGGTCGGCCGGGCGGGACGCGCCGCCGGGGGCTTGCGCGCCGGCGTAAGCTTACGCGCCGGCAGCGTCTTGAGCGAGAGCGGAACACACTCGACGATTTCGAGCCCGTAGCCCGGCAAGCTCACCAAACGCCGCGGGAAGTTGCTGAGCAAGCGAATCTTGCGCACGCCCACGTCGC
>CAZTDK010000603.1:0-4503 GCA_964611965.1 uncultured Binatia bacterium (SeqCode)
CCATCCCCAGCGCATCGAAGGCGACCTCCGTGCGGTTGCGGTTGGGGTCCATCACGATGAATGACTGTAAGACGCGGTAGTCGTTGCCGGGCACCACCAGCTTTCCCGAACTGTCGCGCTCGCCCGCCGTGACCTGGTTACCAAGCGGATCGACGGTTTCCTCGATCAAGAGATTGTTTGCATCGTACGTGACGGTCGTCTCGGTCGGCAGGCTGTCGGTGTGGAACGGGTCGCGATAGCGATGCGGAAGAAAGAAGTGACTGTTGGCGAACGATCGTTCCTGTGACGGCGTGTCGTTGGTATTCGGGGACAGGAAGACGCGGCCGGAAGGAATCCACCAGTGGCCGTCCTTGTCGAGGTCGACATACCCGCCGCGGTCGCTGTTGCTGCTCCCGGATGCGAGCACGTCTTTCGGACCGGGCAGAAGCGCCTCGTAGACCGCCGACAGTAGTCCCGGCGTGAAGGCCAGCTTGTAGGTTTCGCCGGTGATGGCCAGCGACTCCAGCGTGCCGAGCGAAAGCAGGCCCAGCGGATCCTTGAGCGCCACGCCGAGGTCATTGGGCCGGTAGAGGGTGCGAACACGCTCGATCAGGCGCCGCCGCCGCTTCCCATCCGGCGACGGAGGAGCTTCCTCGTACGCGCGCTCGCTATCGAATACTAGCGCGAGCGGATCGCCCTGCACGAAGTCGCCGATCTGGAAACGGCTGCCTCCGCTGGGAGTGTAGCCCATCAGCTCATACGTCCGCGTCTCACTCGGCAGCGGCGTGCGGTAATCGTCATCGGCCGTGTCGATGGCATTGGTGAGGTCGTTCTCCGTGTAGGTGATGAGCGTCTGCGTCTGTTTCGCTTGGTCATCGGACAGTTTGAGGGCACTCAGGCCGGGATTGGCGACCTGGGTGGCAACCCCATTTTCATCCACGTTCCAGATGTTCTGGCGGCGCCCGTAGCCGACGCTGGCCGATTTCAGGACGTTGCCGAACGCATCCACTTGCAACGTGAGCGTATGACCGACGCGCGGGTCGGCAGGGTTGCGTTCGTAGTGGTAGCTCAGCGATTCCCGCGGGTGGGCGAAAAAAACGGCATGGCGATTGTTGCCCATCGGCTGCAGCGGCTCGATCGTGAAGTTTTGTTCGGTGACCGTGAAGGGGTGCGGGGCCTTGGCTGAACCGAAGACCTCCTGGCGCAGCATCGAGCCCTTCAAGGCGCGGCAGGCTTCGCGCTCCTCGTCGACGGTCAAGCCGCTGGGGAGCACGGTGTCGTCAAGCAGGAGCTCCTCCGCTTGTGCGTCCGTAAGGCCGGGCTCACGATAGTATTCGCCGATATCCTTACCGTCCAACAAGCCCGCAAAAAATCTGGAGACGCGGTTGCGGCCGAAATAGATGCCGGTGTGAAACCACGTTTTCATGTGAACCGGCGGCCCCTGCGAGGCGCTATCGATGTTTGTTGCGTCCGGGAAGGCATCGCTGGCGGTCAGTGCGGCGAGTTCCTCTGTATCCCATTGTTCCACCATCCCGAAGCCACGAAACTCACGCTCGACGCCGTCGTAGTAGCCGTGGTGGTACTTGTAGCGTGTGCTGAAGACGTTGCGGCTCACGTAGTCGTAGGTGAGCACCCGCTCGACCACGTGTACGGGGAAGGGAAGCTTGGTGATCCATGGATTGCCTTCCTCTCGGTCCGACACATAGAACTGCGTCGACGGCGCGTACTCGACCTGCGTCTCGGCACCGAGATTGTTGGCAACGCTGACCAACAGATGCGGCTTCTGCCCGCCCATCAGATCGATGTAGCGCATCGGCCGGCGCGCAGCTCCGGGCAGCGGCGAGGACCACAGCAAGCACGCCGTCCCGTTGCCCAACAGATCGAGCACCTGCACCGAGGAGAGGTTGTCGATCGCCGGAAAGGTCGTCACCAGCTCGACGTCGGCCCAGCTGTTGCCGCACTGATTGCGGTAGACGGCAACGCCGTCGCCGCGGAGGTAGAGGATGTCGGTCGTCCCCGAACCGTCGACGTCGGCCAAACGGATGCGCTTCTGGTCGAATTGATCGATGCTGTCGAACCATGGCGAGTTGTCCATGGTGACCTTGGGGCCGAATTGGCAGTAGCCGAGGTTTGGCCAGTAACAGACCTCGCCGTTGCGGATTCGCACCAAGTCCGTCAACCCGTCGCCCGACAGGTCGGCCAGATAAATCGACTGCGCCCCGTCGGCGAACACGATGCGCGGCCCCTTCTCTTCGTCCACGGCTTTGAACACCCGAGAGGCCGGACCGAACCCCAGCTCTACCAGGGATGCATGCCAGGAAAAGACGTCGTCCTCGCAGATCAGGATGTCGGCGTGACCGTCGCCGTCAAGATCGACGAACTTCACGTTGGGGTCATGCGTGTCGATGTTGGGCGAAGAGTCAAAGGAGCGGAACGGTCTCCAATCCGAATCGTGTGTGCGCTCGTAAAAGCCGCGAACCGGCCCGTCGAGCTGCACTAGGTCGGTGTGCCCGTCGCCTGTGATATCCATGAACTGGCCATGGCCGCCGGCGATCGCCAGGTTCGGCTTTCGTGCAACCAGCTCGACGGGACCGAAAGATGCTTGAACATGCGTATCGCCGCTGCTGCCGACGAAATTGTTGGGGCTCCGGTTGCGCTTGTAGAACCAGGCATCGGCCTGCTCGGAGAGGATTCCCGACAAGCCTTCGCCGTCAAGATCGAGCCATTGATAGTCGGTGCCGTCTAGACCGTACGGGAGATTCGCGACGCTGTCCGCGTCGATGTCGAAGACATCGGGCTGGATCGTGGCGTCGGTGTATCCGAAGTCCAGCGGTGGCAAAGACTTCCTCAGGTAATTTCCGTCGCTTTGCCGGACGTATCCGGACTGTGTGATCCGGTTGATGAACGAAGCAATTGGGGTCTCGGTGTAGGTGAAGTCGGTAGAGCGCACCAGATAATCCGGCGTGCCCAGCTCATTGGGGAAGTGGTGAAAGACGAGGATGCGGCGACAGAGTCGATAGGTCCGGACCTCGAAGCACGATCGGTAGGTCGAGAAGGGATCTTGGCGGACAGGCCAAGCGCCTCCGGCGGCATCCAGTGTTGCCGTGACGAGCTGGTGTTGCTCGTCCAGGGACTTCGTTTTGTCAGGCGGAAGTTCCTGATAGTGTCCTTCGCCGTAGTCGAAAACGATCTCGAACATCCAATCGGAGAGGAGGGTTGGGTCCGTTGGGGTCCAGTTACCGTCGCGGTTGGGTGTTCGATTGCCGTACTTGATCCGCTTCAGATAACGGTTGGCTGAACGGTCCATCCGGTTGGCTTCGTGTGCCGACGACAGATCAATACCCGTGGCGTCCTCAGCGGCATATTCGTAGACGATTGCGTTCCCCTTATCGTCGTAGCTCGCGCAAATCAGCCAACTGAAGATTCGCGTGGGGTGGTCCGGGTTTGAATCGCTGGGGTCGAAGATCCTGGAGTTGTTGTCGTGTCCGTAGAGGGTGGTGATGTTGTCCTTCGAGATCGAACGCCAATGCATCTCGCCCGTTTGCGTGTTCGTCCAGCGCTCGATGCGCGCAAACAGCCCTTCAATGCGTGGCCGATATCGGCGAACCTTGTAGGCGACGCCGTCGACGGTTCGGTCGTCCTCGTGGACGACCATTTTCCCTTGGGCATCGAGAACCCAAGTAGCCGTGGCGTCCTGTTGGAAGACCGGAACTAGATCCTCAGCCCCCGATAGAATAAAGACGTCCGATTCATCCGCATCGAAATACCTAGGAAGCCCGCCGCGGTCCCGCCTCCCCGAGGCCTTCGTCCACTTCGCGCGCCCCTTTTCGGTCTGGCGTCTGATAGCTGGGGTCGAGAGGCTCCAGCCAAAACCGAAGGGGCCGTTGCCGGATCCGGAATCGTAGGAGAGCGACAGCTGCGGGCCGAAGCCCGATCGTCCAGGACTGGTAGCGATCGGCACCGTCATCGAGCCGGTGCCGGTGACTGGGTTGGCGGCGAACTTCTCGCCGATACCGCGGATGGCGCCGCCGCCTTTCGGGAGGGAGATCGTTGGGGGAGTTAGGGTAGTCCTGTTCGACGCCGACTCGTCGGTTCCTTTGGCGGACTTGTCGGCGTCGGAAGGCACCACACTCCCCGTCTAGTTCTATTCAAAGATGCGGGGCCGCATACGACGATCTGCAAGTTTCGTCAATAGGTGAAGGCCAAAGCGGCGTCCCCCGGGGCGCGGGGGACGCTGGTGTCCCGCCTTCTCCGGCACAGGAGAGGCAGAAAAAGGGTGCGAGCGGGGGGAGTCGAACCCCCACGGGCTTGCGCCCGGCGAATTTCTTACCCTCTACGGCTTTCGCCGCCCTCGATGAGGTTTGGGGTCTGGACTATCCCTTCACCGTGCCGCGAACATGCGTTCGGGTTTAGGTGCTGCCCGTCTAGTTGCTACACCTTCCCGGAGCGTCGCTCCGGGCTTGGCTCGGGATTGCCATTTCACGTTTCCCCGAATTTGAGCAGTTCTGCATCGCCAGTTTCCGG
>CAZTDK010000604.1:0-4494 GCA_964611965.1 uncultured Binatia bacterium (SeqCode)
ACAGCGCCGTGCTGGCGGCGGCGGTGACGGGCATCTCGCTGCTGCTCAACTCGATGGCCGGCTACGCCTTCGCCAAGTTCGTGTTTCGCGGCCGGGATCAGGTCTTCCGCGGCTTGCTGGCGGCATTGGTCATCCCCGGACAGGTGGCAATGTTGCCGCTGTTTCTCCTGCTCAAGGAGATGGGCTGCATCAACACGTACTGGGGCGTGATCATCCCCGGCATGGCCAGTATCTTCGGCATCTTCCTGGTGCGCCAATATGCGCTCTCGATTCCGGACAGCCTGCTCGACGCGGCGCGCATCGACGGCGCCGGCGAGTTTCGTATCTACTGGTCTTTGGTAATTCCCGCATGCCTGCCGATTCTCGTGACCCTGGCGATCTTCACGTTCATGGGCACCTGGAACGACTTCCTATGGCCGCTGATCGTGTTGACCGACAGCGACCGCTACACGTTGCCGGTGGCCGTCGCCAATCTGGTGGGCGAGCATGTGCAGGACACCGAGTTGATCATGGCCGGCGCCGTGCTCACCGTGCTCCCGGTGATTGTGCTGTTCGTCGCCCTGCAGCGCTACTACATCGCCGGCATTCTGAGCGGCGCGCTGAAGGAATAGGCCTGCGGCCGGCGTCTCTTCTATGGCCCGGGCCTGCGGCCGGCGTCTCTTCTATGGCCCGGGCCTGCGGCCGGCGTCCCTATCTATGAACCGCTTCCGTTGGTCGCTAGTGTTCAGCCAAGAAGTTCCGCGCGTCTCCTCGCGGCGAAACTAAGGGAGGAGATCTGTCCCTATTTTCGGCTGCGCCTCCGATCAGCCAGCATGTGCGCCTCGCGCCAATGGCTGATCGCCGATGGCATATGGTTCCGACCATCAGCGATACGCCATCTGCCATCAGCGGGCGCTTGAGGAAACGAACCTTGACTTGCGAGCAATGACTTCTCAACCTCCAGCGCCTAGTGAACCGGCTGTAGCGCCGACGGCAGTTCTTGCGCGAGCGTATGCGCCACCTGCGTATGACCCATGACTGTTGGATGCTGGTCGGGAAAGAGCTCAGGACATCGCGCTCCGGCGCTGGTGAGCGAGTCGGAGTCGGCCGGCGGCGGGCACGCCGACTTGAATGCCGCAGCCACATCAATCAGCGGGGTGCCTGTGGCCGTGGCAGTCTCCCGCATGACGGTGTTGGCAAATGCGTAAAAGCCGCTGTCCGCTGCGTATGTGATGAAGACGAGCTGAGCACCAAACGCGGCGGCCTGCGCAGCCAAGGTCTCCAGGTTCTTCTTCAGCTCGGCCGCAGGATGCCAACCGGGCACACCCCCTTCCGGCACCTTGATCCAACCCAGATCGAATTCCTCCTTGCCGTAGCGCGCCGTGCCGTGCCCGCCCTGAATTCCGCTCCACGGCTCCGAAGTCACGTCAAGCTGACGGATCTGCCAAGCGCGGCGCATCATATACAGGAAGCGGTAGGCCCGGGACACGCGCCAGAGCGCCGCCGCCACTCGCTCGCTTGGGTGGAGTGATGCCACCGTCGTCTCGGGCATCGTCCAGAGGTCGTTGGCACCGACCATCACGGTCACGACATCCGGGCGGAAGCTCCACAGCATGCGCTGGAAATCCTTGACCAGCTTCGAGGAGTTGGTTCCCGGAAACCCCATGTTGAATACCTCGACTTGCTGATGGTCGGGATTGGCGTTCCACAACGTCTCAAACACCTTCGGGTACGCCTGCGCCTTGTCCACATAGATGCCATAGGTGTTCGAGTCGCCCAGGGTGAGCATGCGCCACTTGCCGGGGAGCACCGATTGCTCCGCCGTTCCCCGGCCGGCAAACACGGCCCCGATCCGTAGCGCCACCTCGAGGACGAGGAGAGACAGGGACAGGCCGAGCAGCACCAGAATCGCCCGAGTCAGGACCGCCCGCAGCACCCTCGGCATACCGCGCCCTTTCGGCGTTCAAGCCGTTGCGCGTGAGCCAGCGCGCTCGGAAAGAAGGTCGCTTCCCATCCCGCCCACCAGCGGGAAACGGCTGGTGGGCACGCCGACGTCAGGCCGGGCACCCGAACAGGAGGTTGTTCACGGCCTCGATGATCTCGTTGATGGTGATCTCGCCATCGTGATCGGGATCGCCTGCGGGGCACACCGATAGAGGCTCCGTACCGAGCGCAATGTTGACCATCTTGATGATGTCGTCGACGGTGACCACGCCATCGTCCTCGCAATCGCCGACGCACGGCTGCGGCGTGACGCTCGGCGAAGGAGTGGCCGTGGGCGTGGCGCTCGCCGTGGGCGTCGGGCTTGGGCTCGGGGTCTGAGTCGCGGTCCCCGTGGGCGTCGGGCTTGGCGTGGGCGTCAGGCTCGGCGTGGACGTCGCGCTCACCGTCGGCGTGGGCGTGGACGTCGCGCTCGGCGTATCCGTGGGGGTCGCCGTCGGTACGGCCGTCGCGGTGTCAGTCGGTAGATTGGTCGGCGTCGCGGTCGGCAGTTGGGTCGGTGTTTCCGTCGGTGTGTCGGTCGCCCTCGGGGAAAATGTCGGAGTCACGCTTGGTGGCGGGGTCTCGGTTGCCGAGTTTGTCGGCTCCGGCACCGGCGTATCCGTCGGCGTATCGGTGGGAGTCAGGGTCGCTGTTTCCGTAGGCGTGGGCGTCTCGGTCGGCGTCTCACTTTCCTCTGGTGTCTCTGTCGGCGTCTCGCTTGGTGTCTCGGTAGCCGTCGCCGTCGGCGTTTCAGTCGCGGTTTCTGTCGGGGTGTCGGTGGGGCCCGCCGTCACCGTGTCCGTGGGTGTCCCGGTAACGGTCGGTGTCGCTGTGATCGTGGGGGTTTGCGTAATCGTTGGGGTCTCCGTGAGTGTTGGCGTTTCGCTCGGCGTGTCGGTGGCGGTGGGCGGAAACGTATTGGTGAACGTCGCGGTCTGTGTCGCTGTCTCGGTTGGGAGCGCCGTCGGCGTGTCCGTCGGTGTGTCTGTCGGCGTCTCGGTGGGCGTGTCGGTGAACGTCTCCGTCGGCGTCATCGTCCGCGTATCCGTTGCCGTCGGCGTGGCAGTTTCGGTTGGCGTATCCGTCGGAGTACTGGTGACGGTTGGCGTCGGGGTCGGCCCCGTGATGACGGGGAACAGTCTACCGATTTGGTTGACGGAGAACTCCGTAAACCAGATCGCGTCATCGGAGCCGGCGGCGATTCCGAGCGGGGTGCTGGCCGGCGTCAGGACGGTGAACTCGTCGATGGTATTGGGAACTGCGACGAGAATGCGTGCAATCGTGTTGGAGCTCTGCTCAGTGAACCAAACGTTGCCGTCTGCACCGGCGGTAATATTGACCGGTCCCCCTATGGCGGTGAACTCGGTGGCCGTGCCGGTTGTCGTGATCCGCCCAACCGCGCCAGTCAGCTTCGTATACCAGAGATTGCCGTCCGGTCCGGCAGTGATACCGTTTGGTGCTGCCGCGGAGCTCGGCAGGGGGAACTCGGTCAGGGTGTTTGGGCTGTCCACCAGAATGCGGCCGATTTTGTTCGTGCCTTGCTCGGTGAACCACAGATTGCCGTCAGGCCCGGCGGTGATCCCTACGGGCGCCGCCGCCCCACTCAGCGTGAATTCGTGAAAGCTGCCCGCGGTCGTGACGACGCCGATCTTGTTCGCGCTGCGCTCGGTGAACCACAGGTTGCCGTCGGAGCCGGCGGCGATACCGGTCGGCATGCTGCTGCTCGTCGGCACGGTGAACTCCACAACGCTATTGGGGCTGTCCACCAGAATGCGGCCGATCTTATTGGCGGTCAGCTCGGTAAACCACACGTTGCCGTCGGGACCCGCGGTGATTCCCCCTTGCGCCGCTCCCGATGTCGGGATCGGAAACTCGGTCACGCTCCCGGAGAGAGAGATGCGCCCGATCTTGTTATTGGCCCCCTGCTCCGTGAACCACAGGTTGCCATCCGGGCCCGCCGTGATGGCATACGGCTCGCTGTCAGAGGCCGTCGCGGGGTACTCGGTAAACATCGGCTGGGCCTGCACCGTGGCGGACACCATCTGCAGCAACGCTGCCAACCCGGCGGCACAGACAATGGAAAAGCGTCGGAAGACATCAAATCTGATCATATTGGATTTCCTTGTGACTCATCGCGGGGACGGCGCCGAGGCGCCAGCTGGAGCCCCCCAACTTCAAGGTTGTATTTCTGGTCCGCAAGCACACAGTTGTCAAGCTTCACCACTACGATGGTAGAGTAGCGGGCGGCCGCCTGGCGCACTACAACCATTCGCGTCGGTCGTGTCGGCGGCCGGCATTGACTCGTCACCGATAGTCGGTAGGCTGCTACGTGTTCGGAATCCTTTGCCGATGACTCAAGGTTTATGTCAACCGCTCCGCAACGCGGCCGCGCATCGCGGAGACCCAGCCGCAACCCGCGACGGCATGGGCGTCGGCCCAGCACAGGTGCCTATGAACATCTCGCGGCGCAATCGAGGAGTGTGGTATGGCCAGCGACAGCTATCACGAGCCCCTAGACCAGTTATCCGAAAA
>CAZTDK010000605.1:0-4479 GCA_964611965.1 uncultured Binatia bacterium (SeqCode)
ACTGCCAGATGACCAGCGCACTCTGCGGCGGTCGTCTGGAACGCTGCCAGATGACCGGCGCAGTCTGCGGCGGGCGTCTGGAACACTGCCAAACGGGCGCCGCAGACCACGACTGGTCTCTGGAACATCGCATGTTTGACGGACGTGGCCACCAGGATAGGGTTCACCCAGCCAGGCGGTCCCGCCCGGCAGCGGCATCGCAACAGACCAGCTGGAAATGGCCACGGTGACGCCTCCATCCCTGCAGACTACAGAGGACTACAGAGGGACGTGTAGGGGCGAGTAGAACAAGTTGGTCAAATCGTCCCACTCGTCCCGGACACGTCCCCCAGTTTCGATTGCGGTGTTTCGATCACACGCGCTTGCGCGCCTTCCACACCTCTTCGCACGGCCACTGCCTTGCCCACTCGAGCGTGACGAAGGGGTAGCGCGTCGTTGCGGTCGCAGCAGGCCGCAGCTCGACCAGATCCTCGATCTCGAACCCAGAGCCCCGCAGGAGGCGGATCCAGTCGCCGTGTGAGAGATGAAACTCGACGCCGGGATCGCCCGGCCATTCGACGCGGTACATACCGAACGCCGGGCGCAGCAGCCGATCCGTGGCGGCGACATCATCCGCAGCCGGCATGCACAACATCATCAAGAACGAGTTGACGAGAAAAACCAGCCGGCCGCCGGGGCCCAGCAAGCGCGCGGCCTCAGGCACCCAGCGCTGCGGATCGGCCCACAGGCATGCACCGTACTCCGAGATGGCGAGGTCGAAGCTCGCATCGGGGTACGGCACCGCCTCCGCATTGCCGTGGAGGAGCGGGAAATCGAGACCGTACTGGCGCTGCAGGCGCCGCGCCGTGGCCAGCTGTGCTTCGGAGTTGTCGATGCCCACGACGCGGGTCCCCCGCCGGGCAAGCCACGCCGAAACGTAGGCGGTGCCACAGCCGAGCTCGATCGCATCCTTTCCCGCAAGATCGTCAGGGAACATGCCGGCCTGCGAGTCGGGAACGCCCCATATCCCCCACGTCGGCGTGTCCTCTGCCCAGCCGCGTTCACCCGCCGTGACGAACTTCTGCGCCCAGTCGTCCCACAAGGCGCGGTTGCGGCGGACGTGTTCGGACAGCTCACTCATAGAGGCTCCAAGTTGTCCTGTTGTCAGTTGGCCAATGCATACCCGCTGCTACCTGGGGGTGGCAAACGAAACGTGCACCGCGAAGGCCGCGGCCGTGCTGGGACCCCTTCACTGATCTTCGTGCTCTCCGACGATGAGCTCGGCAGCGCGATCCGCACCGTTTGGAGCGGAAGCGATCCGCGCCGCGGTCAAGCTAAGCATAGGCGGAGAGCATCTTCGCAATTCACCATTCACTATTTACTGCGCAGTTTACTCAGGCATCTTCGTCGGTTTCGACGGCGGCGTCGGTTTTGACCCGGGGGTATTGGTCGCGGTCGGGGTCGGCGTACGGGACGGCGTCTGAGTCGGGGGCAGCGTTGCGGTTGGCGTGCTGGTTGGGGGGAGCGTTGGCTTGAGTGGCATCGTCGGTGTGGGCGGCGGCGGCGGTTTCAGTGTGGTGGCGGGGCTCGGAGTCGGCGTATTCGTCGGCGCCTGAGTCGCGGTCCGCGCCGCCGTCTTGGCAGGTGTGGTGGTCGGGGGCGGCGTCGGTTTGGGTTTCTGTGTGTTGGTCGGGCTCGGAGTTGCCGTAATGGTAGGCGTCTGCGTCGGGGGCTGTGTTGGCATCTTGGTAGGCGTGGTGGTTGGGGGCGGCGTTGGTTTGGGTTTCTGTGTGTTGGCCGGGCTCGGAGTCGCCGTATTGGTCGGCGTGCTGGTTGGGAGGCGCGTCGACGTGCTCGTCGGCGCTGCGGTCGGTGTGCTGGTTGATGGCGGCGTGGGTTTGAACGGCGGCGTCGGGGTCGGTGGGCTTTTGAATGTGGTTGGCGTCGACGTCGGTGTGTCGGTCGGCGTTTGCGTCGCAGTCCGCGTGGGACTCGGTGTCTGAGTCTCGGTTGCGGTCTTGGACGGCGTCGCAGCCGGCGTGTCGGTTGGCGTCTCGGTCGGTGTATCCGTTGGCGTGTCGGTTGCGGTCACCGTTGGGGTCTCGGTCGGCGTAACCGTTGGCATCACCGTGGACGTTGATGTGGGGGGCGGTGGATTCGTCGCGGTGCTCGTCGCGGTCTGGGTTGGCGTCTGCGTCGGCGTGCCGGTTGGGGTTGGGGTCTGGGTAGCAGTCGGGGTGGGGGTCGCCGTCGGGATAGCCGTCGGTGTCACGGTCGGCGTTGACGTCGGGAGCGGTGTCTGGGTTGCGGTATTCGTCGCGGTCCGGGTTGCCGTCTGCGTCGGGGTACGGGTTGGTGTCGGCACGGGGCTATTCGTCGGTGTGTTCGTTGGCGTGCTGGTCGGCGTGTTCGTCGGTGTGCTGGTTCGGGTGTTGGTATTGGTCGGGGTGCGCGTCGGCGTATTGGTCGGTGTAGACGTTCCTGTCTTCGTTGCCGTGCGCGTCACCGTTGGTGAGGGGGTGGCTGTTGGGCTCTGGGGAACGACGGTCACGCCCGGACCGCTGATATTCCCCGGACCAGTGATGGAGTTCTGGAATGTATTGGAGCTGGAATCGAACGAAGCGTAGGCGGTCGTTACGATGATGTATGTTGTGCCGGCGGTGAGGGTGTCGGTCATCGACGTCGGCGGCGGAGGAATTTGGGGTTCATTGTGGGTGTCGTCGATACAGTTGGTTTCATCGGATGCCGCGTCGAAGCTGTTCTGGTAGAGCAGCAGGCGGATGCCGGTCGGAAAGGTGTGGGTCCCTGTGTCCGTGTAGGTATTGGAGATGTTCGCCATCACGTAGGTCCCCGTCGTATCTACGGAGAACGACTGCGCGTGCGCGGGGAATCGATTGCCGGTCGGTTCGAAGTCAAGGCAGCTCCTATTCGTAATGAACGGACTGCTAAAATTGGTGAACCCGGAGTAGGTGACCATCCCCGCGCCGGCGGGCCGCACGGCGAGAACCAGCATCGCGACCGTCATCGTCGCCGCTGCCAGCACTGTCGCTGCAATGGAACGCGCGCTACGCCTGAAGCAGATTGCGCTTAGAACGGCGCTATGTATCACAACGCGGCCGTCCCCACGCTACCCAGCGTGTCACCTGGGACGTCCCACGTGCGCCGCGCATCGACGCGCTCTTCCAACCGATGATTGCCATTTTGCCCCCCTATGCCCCCTTCATATCGGGTCCGCCGCTGAAGTCTAGGAAAAAGTGGGGACTCAACGACCTTTCCGGAAGGCAATGGTGGGAAAGCAATGGTGAATCGTGAATAGTGAATTGCGGAAGTGAAGTGGCGAATGCTGAGCGATGAATAAGGCCTCCCCAATTCACCGTTCAGCATTCACCATGCACCATGCACCATTGTCTTTTAGGGTGTGTAACGCACCTTGCTAACCGCGTGGGCGGCGACGTCGGCGTGGGTGACGTGGTAGTCGAACGTCTGGCCGTTTATCCAGCCGGGGATGAGATCGCCGTAGTGAATGTCGGGATGGATCAGGTTGTAGACGTCGCCGCCGGGACCGCCGGGATTGCCGTTCTCGCCGCCCGGGAGCGCGTTGACGGCGTGGACCCCGGCCGGATCGAGCACCGCAACGAAGCGTTCGGACGGGCCGTCGGAGAATTCGAATGAGTCGCCGCTCATCGGATAGCTCGCCACGTTCACGGTGTAGCGCCCGCCGGGTGCGGCGAACGGGCCGAGGTCGTAGATGTTGATCCCCGCCTGCCCGAGGAAGTGCTGGAAACGGGCTTGGTGGATCACGCCCCAGAGCCAGTTGTCCGGATCGGGGGTGCTGAACTTGCCCTGCAGGAACGTCAACCCGCCGCCCAGCGCCGTCAGCAGGATCTCGTCGCGCGTCTCGACTTGCGCCGTTGTCTTATCGTCCCACAGCGTGCTCTCGCCGTTGGCCCCCTTGGTGTAGACGCGGAAGCCGGGGTCGGTGCGATCGATGTCTTCCAAGATGTGCAGCAGGGCCTTCGTGGCATCCTGGTCGTCAGGTGCGGCAATGCCCGTCCCTGTGAAGTCGTCGGCGAACACCGCCGGTCCCAGGCGGGTCAGCCAGGCGCCATAGATCGCCGTGGCCACGGCGTTGGTGCGCTCGGCCGCGCTGACCGGCGTCGGGCGCGGCGCGATGTCGCTGCGCAGATCGTGCGCGTCGATACCCGAGTCCGTGCTGCACGGTGGCGCGCTGGCACTGCCCGCGCTCCACGCTTGCAAGCGGCTCAGCGCATCCGCCATCTCCGGCGTGACGAGATCCGGACGGTTCGCCGCCGCCGCAAACAGGAACGGCAGGAAGCGTTCGGCTTCCTTGCTCGAATGATCGTACTGGTATGCCGACATGTCCGCCGCGCTGATCTTGGCTCCCTCGGGCCGCACGTGCGCGCTGTTCGACAACAGCTCCTGGATGCGCTGCTCTCTGAAGCCCAGGTCGGCGGTGTAGGTCAAGTAGACGTCGTCGTT
>CAZTDK010000606.1:0-4475 GCA_964611965.1 uncultured Binatia bacterium (SeqCode)
GCCCGTGATAGACCGGATCGTACTGGTAGCTGCCGACGCCGTCGGTGGTGATTTTCCACGAGTAAAACGCGTGAATCGACTCGTCGTGGTGGTACGGGCGGACCCCGAGGATATAGAGCCGGGTGAACACCGCGATGGCGAACACCGTGATGTACAGACACTGCTCGAGGGTCAGATTGCCGATGAGCTTGCGATCGAGCGCGCTCGCTGCCACCGGCGTCGTTCGGGCCGCCGCGGGCGCTGGCGACTCGCTCATGTTGCGAACGGGCTCTCTCTCTGCCATAGGAACCAGATACTCGTGACCTCTCGGGAGTCGAAAAGACGTTAGTCTCTATATGCCGCCCGCCGCCTTGTCAACAAACGCCACCGCCCCATGAAGCTCTCGATCGTGGTTCCGGCCTACAACGAAGCGCAGCGCATTCTGCCCTCGCTCGAACATGTTTTCACGCATTTGGATGCGCGGCATGAGGCCTACGAGGTCCTGGTCATCGACGACGGCAGCACCGACGACACCGCCGCGGTGGTCCGGCGGCGCTTCGGCGATCGGCCGCAGCTGCGTCTCTTGTCGTACGGCGGCAACCACGGCAAGGGATACGCGGTACGTTTCGGCGGCCGGCAGGCCACCGGCGACGTCGTCCTCTTTTCCGACGCCGACTTCTCGACGCCCATCGAGGAGGTCGACAAGATGCTGCCGCTGCTCCTGGAGCACGGCTACGACATGGTCATCGGCAGCCGCGCCGTGAAGGGGGCGGAGATTCGCGAGCGCCAGCCGTTCTACCGCGAGGCGGCCGGCAAGCTGTTCAATTTGCTGGTGCGCGTGCTGGTGGCGCCTGAGTTCCACGATACGCAGTGCGGCTTCAAGTGCTACCGCCGCGACCCGATGAGCCCGGTGCTGGAGCGCCAACAGATCGATGGCTTTGCCTTCGACGTCGAGATGATTGCGCTGGCACGCGCCGCCGGGCTCAAAATCGCCGAGGTGCCGGTGGTCTGGGTGAATTCGCCGACCTCGAAGGTCGGGCTTGGCGGCGGGCTGGCGGCATTCGTCGACTTGATCGGCATCTGGCGGCGCGCGCAAAAGACCGCCGCGGCGCTGGCGCGCGCAGAAGACCGCGCCCAGGTACCGCCGCCCGTGCATTGAGCGCTGGCTTCAGAACTCAGGAGACGACGGACAACAGATGACAGAGAACAGACGGAAGCCCCTGCCTGCGGTTGAATTCAGTCTGTTGTCCCTGCGTCTGATGTCTGGTGTCCAGCGGGGTGCGAGCCAGGGCTTGCCGCCCGCCGTGGGCCGCGTTCGGAGGTAGTTCCTACATGCAGCGTCCCAACGTGCAGCGCCTGGCGCTCCTGGCGGTCGTCGTTCTCGCCACCGTCTTGCGCGTCTATCAGCTCAAAGACCTGCCCGCCGGATTGTTCTGCGACGAGGCCGGGCTCGGGTACAACGCGCACACCATCGCCACCGCCGGCATGGACGAGAACGGCAACCACTTCCCGCTCTTTTTCTGGTCGTTCGGCGTCAGCTACAAGAACCCGGTCTATATCTACGCTGCGGCCATCCCCGTAAGGCTGCTCGGCCTCGACGAGTTCAGCATCCGCCTGACCTCGGCGCTCTTCGGCATCGGCACGGTGATCGGCATGTTCTTTCTCGGCCGCGCCCTGTTCAATCCCTGGGTCGGCTTGTTCTCGGCGCTGTTCCTGGCGCTGTGTCCGTGGCATCTCCATTTCAGCCGCATCGCCTTCGAGCTCATTTCCTTCCCGTTCTTGTTCGTCATCGGGCTCACGTTCCTGGTGCGCTTTACGCAAGGGAAACGCCGGCTGGGGCGCGCGATGTTCTTCCTCGGCATGTGCGTCTACGCGTACCAGATCGCCAACCTCTTCCTGTTGCTGTTCATGTTGGGGTTCTCGGTGCTGTTCCTCCCGGATCTGCTGCGCCGCTGGCGCGAGACCCTGCTGGCCCTCGTCGTCCTGGTGACCACACTCGCCCCGATCGGCGTGTTCTACTACCGACACCAACAGCTCGCCACGCAGTACTTCCGCAACACCACGAATCTGCGTGTGGGCGAGGACGTGCGGGTGCAAGCCCAGCGTTTTCTAGGCTACTACCAGCAATTCTTCTCACGCGAGTTCCTGCTGACTACCGGCGACCCGATCGGCCGGCACTCGGTCCGCGGCTTTGGCGAGCTCCTGCCGATCTCGATTCCCTTCGCGATCTTCGGGGCGCTGGTGGTGCTGCTGCGGCGCGACCGGGCCAGCAAGCTGCTGCTGTGGTGGTTGGTCTGCTACCCGGTGGCACCCAGTTTGATGACCGAGATTCCCTCGGCGTCGCGCGGCATCATCGGCGTGCCGGCCTTCTGTATCCTGGCCGGCATTGGTTTGGCCGCGGCGCTGCGCGCGCTGGGCTGGCTGGCACACTGGCGCCCGCTGGCACTGGCCGTGCAGACCGCGGCACTGGCCGCCGTCGGCTATTTCACCACGATTGAAATGACGACGTACCTGCACGCCTACTTCGTGGAGTTTCCCAAGTACTCGGCCTGGGGCTACGGCGGCTTCCAATACGGGTATCGCGACGTCATCCACTACATGGAGAGCGAGCGCAAGAATTACGATCTGCTCGGCATGACCGCGGTCGAAGTCAACCAGCCGCAGATCTTTCCGCTGTTCTACAACAGTCGCGATCCGAAGGAATGGAACGCGCAGCACGATCTCGGCTACATGATTCTCGATCCGGCGGAATATTCGCGCTACACGATGGACAAGCGCATCCTGTACGCGTTGCGGCCCGCGGACCTTGACCTGTTCAGTGACTATACGATCAAGAAAACCATCACCGCGCCCGGCGGGCAAAAGGAGTTCGTCATCGCCGAGGTGCGGGCGCGCAAGCGTTTCCTTACCAACTGGCTGGTCCTCGGCTTGTTCGAAAACGACAACAACAGCGGCGTCCAAAAGGATTTCATCGACATCGAGCACCTCACCAAAGACAAGTACACCGGGTCATTTGGGGATATCTATTGGCGACCGATCAATCCGCAGTTCGTGCGCGTCGATCTCAACCGCTTTTTTGCCAACGCGGATCCGCGCAATCCGGGAAACCCGGAGCACGTCTGTGCGTACGCGGCGATGACCGTGCGCTCCCCCAAGGCACAGGATGCCTTCCTCGAGCTCGGCGGCTCGGACGATATGATGCAGGCGTGGCTCAACGGTCGCTCGCTCACCCCCTTCCCGATCATGCTGGCGGTCGCGCCCAAGCGCCGGCCGGTGGACCTGCGCGCAGGTGACAATCTGGTGGTGTTGAAGAGCTGCGAGAACGTCGGCGGCTGGGATTTCACCGCGCGCCTGACCGACGCCGACGGCAAGGATTTGCTGGATATCACGCCGCTGGCGGAGCTGCCGAGCAGCGCCGTCGCTCCCGCCCCCGCTCCCGCGCCGCCGCCCGGCGCCGATGTCCAGGTGATCGGTGGCTTCGACAAAATCGTCACTTTCAGGCACATGGCCGAAGCGCGCCCGGAATATCGCGGCAACAGCCTCTCCTGGTGGGCGCAGCTGCACGACCAACCCAGCGAGCTGGTGTGGCGCACCATGCCGTGCGCCGAGAAGAAGCGCACCGTGTTCGTCTTTACCGCTTCGATGTCGAACGAAACCGGGGACGCCGACCTGTATGTGAATGGGACCTATGCGCTGACCTTCGCCATGAGCGATCAGGCCGGGATCCGGCAGTGGGAGCGCGGCCAGTATCGCATGACTTTCGTGTCGAAGGCATCGGTTGCCGGCAACTCGGGGATCGTCCTGCTCGACGTTCCCGCCGAGCAAATCACGCCCGGACAAGCGGTCGAGCTCCGGGTCATGCCGGTCCACGGCATCGATGAGGCATGGTTCATGGTCCAAGACTATCACGACACCATCGACTACGAGCACATCACCCCTGAGCGCGCGGCGGAAACCGTGCGTGGCGCCTGGCAGAGCCGACCGACGCACGCGGACACCAAGGAAGATGGAAGCGCCGCAGATCGCTGATCGTCCTGGCCAGATGGCTGACGATTCAGCACTGCTCATCGCTGCCCGCTGCCGGCTCTGGTTGTATCAGCGCCCGACGATCCGCCATCGGCCATCAGCGATCTGCCGATTGACTTTGTACCGCCGCCACCTAGCATGAACGCACATGAAGGAAGCACGCGACTCAAATCCGTGGGTACCGATCGTTGCAGGGGTGCTCGGCGTGCTCGCGGTCGGTCTTGCCGTCCGTCAGTGTGGATCGAGTGCGGCTCCCGAGTCGGTCACCGGGTCGCAACTTGCCGCGGCCGGTCGGCGCGCGGATAGCGAGCGCGGTGGCTGGATCGCGCAGCCGCAGAGCCGAGGCGCTGGCGACGCCGACGACGACCGCAGCGCTCCCGGGTTCGGCCGCCACGTGGCCGACGGCCGTGCGGGCGGTGCGCAGGAGCGCGGCTCCGATTTCGCGCCACCGCGGCGCGGCGGTGCACGCG
>CAZTDK010000607.1:0-415 GCA_964611965.1 uncultured Binatia bacterium (SeqCode)
CGTTCCTGGTGCTGCTCGTGTGGCGACGCCGGCGAAGCGTGCAGCCGCGCCCCGGCGATCACTGCGCGCGCGCCAGTGCCAATCCGAAGTAGTTGTTCGCCGGGGTGTACCAGCGCACCATCTCGAAGCCCGCGGTCCCCAGCATGGCTTCGACCGCCTCACGGGTGAACTTGCGGCTGATCTCGGTGTGGATCGTCTCACCGGCTGCGAACGCGATGCGTTCGCGCAGTCCGCGGATGGTGACGTGATGCGCCTCGCAGGCCTGCAGATGCATCTCGATCTGCGATTGCGCGTGATTGAAGAACGCCACGTGCGTGAAACGTTCGGGGTCGAAATCGGCGTCGAGGTGGTGATTGATCACTCGCAGGATGTTGCGGTTGAACTCTGCGGTGAGCCCCTGACTGTCATTGTATGC
>CAZTDK010000607.1:425-4466 GCA_964611965.1 uncultured Binatia bacterium (SeqCode)
AGGAAATGGTCGCCGCCGGCGAGCTCACGGCGAACCTTGGCGAGAAACGCCGCGGTGGCCGCCGGGGTGAAGTTGCCGATCGTGCTGCCGAGGAACAGGGCGAGCCGGCGCCGCGCGGATGGCGGTAGCGTCCAGTCGCGTTCGTAGTCCGCGACCACGGCGTGCACGCGCAGCTGCGGATAGTCGCGCAGCAGGGCGCGGGCGGCGCGGCGCAGCATCCCCTCGCTGACATCCATTGGCAGATAGGTCAGCTCGTGTCCATTGTGATTCAAGGCGTCCAGGACAATCCGGGTCTTGCGCGCCGCGCCGCTGCCCAGCTCAACGACGTCGGATGGCTGGGTGAGCGCGACGATCTCAGCGGCCACGCGCTGCAGCAACCCCTGCTCGGTGCGTGTAAGGTAATACTCCGGAAGATCGCAGATGGCGTCGAACAGCTGTGCGCCGCGGTCGTCGTAGAAGTACTTGGGCGGCAGCGTTTTCTGCGCAGCGAGCAAGCCGTGGCGCACGTCGTGCGGCAACCCCGCGGTCGGAGACAGCGTCGTATGCACGTCAATTTGCAAACGGCTGTCCTGCAAACGGCTGTCCTGCAAACGGCCATCCACGGATAACGGGCCGTGGCGCCCCTGGGTCGCGAAGATCTCTTCCGCGCGATAGGCCGTGGCAGCAGTTGGTTGGCTCGTCTTCATGCGACTCCCTCCCGGTTCCAGTTGCGCGGGCCTGCGGCCAGCGTCAGTTCTTTGGCCCGCCCCTGTTGGGTTGCCGCGAACTCTTAAGCCCGACAGGCGGCGAAGCACGCTCAGGTGTTGCGACGGTCGCGATGTTTGGACAAAGATTACCGTGCCGCGCGACCAAGGGGAATACCCGTTACATATGTTGCCGGTTTGAGCGAACCGGACTACCTTGAACGGCGCTTGAAACATCTGGGCCGAGCTGGTCGTATGCAGGGAGCCGCACTGGCAAGGTGCGCTCGAGTTGGAAGGGAGTCGCCAGGATGCGAATGTTCACAGGGTACTGCGCGCGTGCCAAAGGATCTTTGCGGCACGCTACCTCGATGTTACTGCTTGCGCTGCTCCTCTCGCCGGTTCCTGCAGTCGCGGTGAGCAAAAGCTGGGGCGGATCGTCCGGTGACTGGTTCACGGATGGCAACTGGAGCCCTGCAGGAGTGCCTGCCGCGACGGATGATGTCACCATCAGCAGCGGCGCGGTCACTCTCAACGCGCCAGCCTCGGTGGCGTCATTGATCCTCTCGGGGAACACCACATCCCTCACCGGCAGCGGCACGCTGACCGTAACCGGGCAGTTCACCTGGAGCGCTGGCAGCATGAGTGGCACGGGCAAGACCATCGCCATGAACGGCCTCGCGATCAATGGGCCAACCGCGAAGACCCTGAGTCGGACTTTGACCAACGTCGGGATGGGAACGTGGACCGGTGCCGGGAGCATTAATATTGCCTTCGGGCTCTTCGACAATCAGGCGGGCGCGACCTTTGATGTGCAAAACGACCAGTTGATGTCGACGGTGGGCGGGACGCCGACGTTCCAGAACGAGGGAACCCTCATCAAGTCGCTGGGGACAATGACGGTCTTCAACGGTGTCGCCGTCCTCAACAGCGGCACCGTCGAAGCGCATAGCGGCATGCTGATGTTCACCGGAGGCTACACGCAAACGGGCGGCGTGACCCGGTTGAGCGGAGGCACGATCGACTCGTCGACCACCCTCGGCATCCAGAGCGGCACACTCGAAGGATTCGGCGCCGTGACTGCGAGCGTGGCCAACGGTGGCGCGCTGGCGCCGGGTCTGCCGCTCGGCGTGCTCGCCATCACCGGCGATTATTCGCAAAGCGCCGCCGGTTCATTCAATGTCGACATCACCGGCACGACGGCGGGAACACAATACGATCAGGCCACCGTCTCAGGCGCCGCCACTCTGGACGGCACGCTCAATATCAGTCGACCCACCAACTTCGTTCCCGACGTTGGGGACACCTTCACGATCATGACCTTCGCTTCACACTCGGGCCAATTCGCCGCCTCTACGGGCCTGGCGATTGGTGGCGGCCTGAGCTTTCAGGTGCATGTCAACCCGACCGATGTGACACTCTCCGTGGTCCAGGAGATCACGCCAACGTTCACGCCGTCGGAAGTCCCAACGCTGACGCCGACCGAGACGGCGACGACCGTGCCGACGGACACGCCGGTGGAAATCCCGAGCAGCACACCGACCAGCGTCCCGACCGATACCGCAACCATCGGCCCGACCGACACGCCAACGTCCGCTGCTACTCCCACGTCGACCGCCGCATCGACGGATACCCCGACCAGTACGCCGACGGAAACGCCAACGCTGACACCGACGGCAACCGCAACCGCAACGGCAAGCGAGACGGCTTCGCCGACGGAGACCGCGACCGGTGGTCCCACCGACACGCCCACCGAGACTCCGACCGATACTCCGACCGATACTCCGACGGAGGGCGCATCGCCATCGCCGACGGAGACGGCCACCCTGATGCCGACGGAAGCGTCAACGGCGACGCCCACCGAAACCGCGATCGGCGAGCCAACCCCATCGCCGACCGATACGGTGATTGTCGGCCCAACCAACACGCCCACCGAAACCGCGGCGGCGGGTGCCTCGCCGACAGCGACGACAACTCCGACCGACACACCGACAGGCTCGGCGACGTTGACGCCCACGGCCACCGCCACGTTGACGGAGACGCTCACGCCAACGGGGACGCCTACGGACACGCCGACGCCGGTCGAAAGCGAAACTCCGACACCCACCGAAATTGCCACCGATACGCCCACTGCGATGGCCACACCGACCGAGACATCGCCGCCCGTGCCGACCGACACGCCGACCGAGACACCGACGGGAGCGCCCAGCGACACGCCGAGCGTGACGGCAACGCCAACCAACACCCTGCCAGCTGCTTCACCGACGCCGACGGATACCGCGACGGTGACCGCAACCGAAACGCCGACCGAAACGCCGACCGAGACCCCGACCAATACGTCGACCGAAACGCCGACGGAGGTGCCGATCGATACACCGACCGAGACCCCAACTGCGACGGTGACGTCGCCGACGGAAACGCCGACGGAGACCCCGACTACGCCGCCGACGGCGACGCCGACGCGCTCGAATACGCCCGCGTCAACGGTGACATCAACCGCGTCGCCGACCGGGACCGGCGTTCCGACGGCAACGCCGACCGAGACCCCGACGGCAACGGCCACCACACCACCGATCGCCACGCCAACGCCCAGGGCCTCGGCCACGGTGACGCCGACGCCGACAGCAACGGCGACGTTCACGGCGACGGTGCCGCTCGGACCGACCGAGACAGCAACGGCCACGCAGACGGTGGGGCCGACCACGCGGGTGGTGACGAGTGGCGGCTGTGCTCTCGACCCGGGCGCCGAATCGACCTGGCCGCTGCTGGCGGGCGGCGTGGCGTTGCTGCTGCGGCGGCGTCGCTTCCGTCAGGGCGGCGGACTGAGGAGCCGGGATCGTTGAGCTAACCCCAATGTAAGAAAAGCTCCTCACGCAGAGGCGCAGAGAAGAGGCCGCAGATAGGGCTCCCAGATGTCCTCATTCAAGATCATAGTGAATGAGATTGGCCATTAGGGGCATGGCTAGCGGAACGGTGGCGTCTCCACGTCCTTTGCGGCTCTGTGTGAGCTTTTCTTTTGTCGCATCAAGGCCAAATGGACGCTGGCGGGTGCTTCGCTGATCGAGCTGCGCGACGTTTCCAAAGTATACGCCGACGGGCACGTGGCGCTGCGCGGTCTGTCGCTGCGTGTTGAGCGCGCGACGACCGTCGCCTTGCTCGGCCCGTCCGGTTGCGGCAAGACGACGACGCTCAAGCTGATCAACCGACTCGCGGCGCCCACCGCGGGAACTGTTCTCGTCAACGGCGAGGACGTTGCCGGGGTGGATCCCATCCAACTCCGGCGCGGCATTGGGTACGTCGTCCAGGAAGCCGGCCTATTTCCGCACCTGACTGCGCGGCAGAACGCGGAGGTGGTGCCGGG